>JAKEGQ010000024.1 GCA_022615475.1 Candidatus Methylomirabilota bacterium
CGGGAGTCGTCGCGTGAGGCCATTGAGACGCTCACAGACATGGGCCTGAAGGTGGCCATGATCTCGGGGGACCGGGAGGAAACGGCCCGGGTCGTCGCGCGGGAGCTCGGAGTCCAGCGGGTGCTGGCTGAAGTGCTGCCCGATCAGAAGGCCACTGAGATCCGTCGGCTGCAGGAGTCGGGCGAAATCGTCGCCATGGTGGGGGACGGCATCAACGATGCTCCGGCCCTGGCTGCAGCCGATGTGGGCATTGCCATCGGGGCGGGGACCGACATTGCCGTGGAAGCCAGCGACGTCACCCTCATGCGGGACGACCTCCGTCTGGTGCCCGCCGCCATCCAGCTGTCCTCCCTGACCATGAAAATCATCAAGCAGAACCTTTTCTGGGCCTTTTTCTACAACTCCCTCGGCATTCCCGTGGCCGCGGGGGTGCTTTACCCCTTCTTCGGGATTCTGCTCAACCCCATGTTCGCCGCTGCGGCCATGGCCCTGAGCTCGGTTTCGGTTGTGAGCAACGCTCTGCGGCTCCGATGGGTGTGGCAGCGCCACAAAATGAACTGAGCTGTTGTGGAGTCTCCTGGAGATGTTTATATGTAGGGACGTTTGGAATGGAGCGTATCCCGACACCGAAGTGAACCCCAACTGCAAAGGAGGAGATGTATGGCTCGCTATGTCTGCCAGGTGTGTGGGTATGTCTATGATCCGGCCAAGGGAGACCCCGACTCCGGGGTGGCCCCCGGAACGAAATTCGAGGACCTGCCCGAGGACTGGATGTGCCCCATCTGCGGCGCCATGAAGAGCGATTTCGAAAAGGAATAGCCGAGGTTTGTCGAGAACGAGGAGAGACAATGGACAAGTACGTTTGCCAGATCTGCGGTTACATCTATGACCCGGCCAAGGGAGATCCCGACTCCGGAGTGGCTCCCGGGACCTCTTTCCAGGATCTGCCCGAAGATTGGGTCTGCCCCGTATGCGGCGCCGGCAAGAGCGATTTCGAAAAGGAGTAGCCGCAGGTGCTGAGAGGAGCTCGAAACATGATCTTCAATTTCAATGCTGCCGAAGTATTCCGGGTTGCCATCAAAATCGAAGAGAACGGGAAGAAGTTCTACGATCATGCGGTGAAGGTCATCGACGATCCTGTGGTGAAGAAGCTTTTCGAGGAGCTGGCTGTCCAGGAAGTGGACCACAAGAAGCGCTTCGAGGAGCTCAAGGCTCAACTGCCGGCCCAGCCTCAGACTTCCGACGTGTGGTTCCCCGAAAACGAGATGGAGGCCTACCTCAAGATGATGGCGGACCAGCACGTCTTCACTTCCGACGAGAGCCTTCAGACTTCGATGGCCGCGCTCAAGAACGTCCGGGACGCTCTCAAGATGGCCATCGAGTTTGAAAAGGACTCGGTGATCTTCTTCCTGTCCATGCAGGAAGCCACCGACAGCAAGAAGGACCAGGAGATGATCGGCCTGCTCGTCAAAGAGGAGCAGACGCACCTCAGGCGCCTCGCCCTGGAGCTGGCCCGCCTCGGCAAGTGAGGCGGAATCGCCCCGTGGTTTTCCCTGCCTTCATCTCAGCGCTCAGGCTGCATGCCCACACCTGATTCCGCTATGCGATCCGGCCTTTTGTGCATTCGAAGACAGTCCATGAGGATGCACAAAAGGCGTCCGCCCCATCCCGGTTTCACCGGTGATCTCCCCTTCATTCCGAATGGCTGACTGGAAATGGATGTATATGCTTCGCATTGCGGTGCTCATGCGGTGGCGGCAGGGGGCGAAGTTTTTTCTGTTGACACGTTGTGCATATGTTGATAATGCACAATTCGCACAATTTAGAATGCTTTGCGCGGAAGGATCCCCTGTGATCGAAGAAGTCTTCACCAAACCGGTTCTCATCTTCGGATGCGGCAACGTCCTCTTCGGAGACGACGGCTTCGGCCCCGAAGTGATCGAGCATCTCCATCGGCACCACCGTCTCCCCGCCTTCGTGGGGGCTTTCGACGTCGGAACCAGCATCAGCGACCTCCTCTTCGACCTCCTCCTCTCGCCCCGTCGCCCTTCCCACATCTTCATCGTGGATGCCGTATCCGACCCGACCCGCTCCCCCGGAGAGCTTTTTGAAATGGAGATCCAGGAACTGCCCGCTGCCAAGTCCGTGGATTTCTCTCTCCACCAGTTCCCTTCCGTGAATATGCTCCAGGAATTGCGCGATTCTGCCGGCATCCAGGTTCGGATCCTGGCCGTACAGGCCGGTCGCATCCCCGAGGCGGTCCAGCCGGGCCTCACGCCTGAGGTCCAGGCTGCCGTCTCCGGGGCATGCCGATGGCTCCTGGACCGGGTGGCTGCAGCGGAGTCCATTGGCCCCGTCGCCCGCGAGGACCAGGCGATGAACGGTTGAGGGTCCCATGATGCAGGAAGACCCGCCGCGAATCGAAGCCCGAAACCCGTAGCGCGAGACCCGAAAGCTGTCTCGGCAGTATTGGAAGGAGGACACGCAAAGCTCATGAGCCCAAAACCAGTCGGATCCATTTTGGTCGTCGGGGGGGGTATTGCCGGCATCCAGGCAACACTCGATCTGGCCGACTCGGGATACTACGTGTATCTCGTCGAGAAGACCTCCGGCATTGGCGGCGTCATGTCGCAGCTGGACAAGACCTATCCCACCAACGACTGCGCCATGTGAATCCTCTCGCCCAAGCTGGTCGAGTGCGGTCGGCACTTGAACGTCGAGTTACTCACCCTTTCGGAAGTCGTCGAGGTCACGGGCGAGGAGGGGAGCTTCACCGTCAGAGTCAAGAAATCCCCCCGCTATGTGGACATGGAAAAATGCATCGCCTGCGGCCTGTGCGCCGAGAAATGCCCCAAGAAGGTGGACGATGAGTACAACGCCGGGCAGGGAAAGCGCAAGGCTGCCTTCATCAAGTATGGTCAGACGGTCCCCCTGAAATACGCCATCGACCCGGTGAACTGCCTGTATCTCACCCGGGGCAAATGCAGGGCCTGCGAGAAATTCTGCCCGACCGGGGCCATCCGGTTCGACGACCGGGAAGAGATCGTGACCCTGAACGTCGGCTCCATGATCCTCTCCCCCGGCTACACGCCTTTCGACCCGTCGGTCTACGACACCTTCGGCTACGGCACCATCCCCGACGTGGTCACGGGGATCGAGTACGAGCGGCTCCTTTCGGCCAGCGGCCCCCACATGGGCCACCTCGTCAAGCCATCCAACGGCAGGGAGCCGCAGAAGATCGCCTGGATCCAGTGCGTGGGCTCCCGGGAGATCCAGCACTCGGGGAACAGCTATTGCTCGAGCGTGTGCTGCATGTACGCCATCAAGCAGACGCTGGTCACGGCCGAGCACATGCCGGGCGGGGTTGAGCAGGCGATCTTTTACATGGACATCCGGAGCTGCAACAAGGAGTTCGAGCGCTATTACGAGGGGGCCAAGGCCAGGGGCATCCGGTTCGTGCGGGCCCGGCCGCACTCCATCGAGCCGGGGCCGAACAACATCGGGGTGGTTCTCTCCTACGTCGATGCGGACGGCCGGTCGTTTCTGGAAGATTTCGACATGGCGGTGCTCTCGGTGGGCATGCAGGCGTCCAAAGACGCCCAGATCCTGGCCGAAACGGCCGGGATCGAGCTGGACGACCACCGCTTCGCCGTGACCCGGAGCTTCGACCCCGTGGGGAGCACCCGCAAGGGGGTCTACGTGGCGGGGGCCTTCCGGTCGCCCAAGGCCATCCCCCGGGCCGTCACGGAAGCTTCTGCAGCTGCGGCTGACGCTTCCCGGGCTCTCGCCGCCGCCAGGGGCACCCTGA
>JAKEGQ010000197.1 GCA_022615475.1 Candidatus Methylomirabilota bacterium
ACAAGGTCCGCCTTGCACAGGGTGGCGGCTCGGCGGACGGCTCCCTCAAGGGCCGGATCCACCGTCTTGGCCATGAAGGCCGCGATCTCCGCGATCCGTCGAGTCTTGTCGAGCACGGTCCCCAGCCGCTCCTGGAAGAGGATCTGGCTCAGGCGGGGGACCAGCTTTTCTAGCGGGAGCTTTTTCTGGTCCTCTTTGAAATAAAAATCCGCATCCGCCAATCGCGCCCGCAGGACCCGTTCATTCCCTTTGCGAATCACATCCATATCTTTGACCTTCATGTTGGAGATCGCCACGAAGTATGGGAGGAGTCTCCCCTGTTTATCCACGACCGGGAAGTACCGCTGGTGCTTCCGCATCGGGGTAATAATCACCTCCTTCGGCAGACTGAGGTAATGCTCGGGAAAGGCACCCCGGACGAGGTTCGGATACTCCACCAGGTGGATCACCTGCTCTAAAAGGTCCGACTCGATCACGGCCTGACCGCCCACCTGTCGGGCGGCTTGCTCGACGAGGCGTTTCACCTGCTCTCGTCGCTTCTCCTGGTCCACGACGACGAACGCCTTTTCCAGCTTGGCCAGATAGTCCTTGAACCCGCGCACCACGATCGCCTTCCGGGCCAGGAACCGATGTCCATATGTCCGTCCACCGCTCTTGATCCCTTCGATCTCGAACGCCACCGTCTTGCCACCGTACATGGCCAGAAGCCACCGGATGGGCCGGACGAACCGCATGTTCCGATCGCCCCAGCGCATGCTCTTTGGGAAGGAAAGCGAGGTGACGATCCTGGGCAAGAGCGACGGGAGAATCTGGGCCGTCTTCGCCCCTGCGGCCTTCTTGACCGCCGCCACGTACTCCCCGCGATCGGTGGTCTTGATCTTTAACTTCTCCACGGCAATGCCCTGGGCCCGGGCAAACCCGAGCGCGGCGGGGGTCGGCTTCCCGGCGTTGTCGAACGCCACCCCCTTGGGCGGCCCGATCACCTCGCGCACCTCGTCCGCCTGCTTGTCCGCCAGGTCCTCCACATACAGGGTGAGGCGCCGCGGAGTTCCGAGCGTTCGGATCCGCTTGAAGCCGAGCCGGGCCTCCCGCAGGAGGCGTTCCGTCACGCCACCCAGGTCCCGGAGGGCGTCCGGCATGTAGACCGAGGGGATCTCCTCGGTCCCGATCTCGAACAGCAGCTCGGTCGCCACCCGTATCTCCGTTCATCGCTGATGGTTCAGCCCTGACCTACTTCCGCCTGCCCTTCTTCAGCAGCGGATACCCCATCTCCTCGCGCTGCTTGAGATAGGCCTCGGCAACTCGGCGGGCCATATTCCGGACGCGTCCGATGACGGCCTGGCGCTCGGTGACACTGATCGCCCCCCGGGCGTCCAAGATGTTAAACGTGTGAGAGCACTTCAGGCAGAAATCGTAGGCGGGGAGGACGAGCCCCTTCTCGATGAGTCGCAGCGACTCCGCCTCGTAGAGATCAAACAGCTTGTGATGGAGCTGGGTGTCGGCCTCGTCGAAGTTGTGGATCGACCACTCCACTTCTCCCTTGTGGTGGACATCGCCGTAGGTCACGCCCTTGACCCACTCGAGGTCGAAGACGTTCTCGACGCCCTGCAGGTACATGGCGATCCGCTCGATGCCGTAGGTCAGCTCGCCGGAGACCGGTTTGAGGTCCACCCCTCCCGCCTGCTGGAAGTAGGTGAACTGCGTGATCTCCATCCCGTCCAGCCAGACTTCCCAGCCCAGGCCCCACGCCCCCAGGGTGGGGGACTCCCAGTCATCCTCCACGAACCGGATGTCGTGCTTCAGGGGATCGATGCCCAGATCCCGGAGGCTGTCGAGGTAGATCTCCTGGATATCGTCGGGGGAGGGCTTGAGGATGACCTGGAACTGGTAGTAGTGCTGAAGCCGGTTGGGGTTTTCTCCATACCGACCATCAGTAGGACGTCTGGAGGGCTCCACGTAGGCGACATTCCATGGCTCGGGGCCCAGGACCCTGAGGAAGGTGGCGGGGTTGCTGGTCCCTGCCCCCACCTCGATATCGTACGGCTCCTGGATGATGCAACCCCTCTTGGCAAAGAATTGCTCCAGTCCAATGACGACGTCCTGATAATACATCCTGATCCCCCCAAATAGCCGTCAATTCACCGGAAAAGGGCGGGCTGAGCTTACTCAAGACGGGGATGAGGTGTCAAGGGAAAAGCCCGCAATGCCTGCAAGGAAGCGGGCTGAGCGGATCCTTCGCCCCAGCTTGAATTCCAGGAAGGTCTGAAGGAGTGACCGAAGCTCGTCCGACATCTTGGCGTCCGGGCTCACACGGTCCAAGGTCGTCATTTCCCCCAGGGCCATGCGAAGAAACTGGCGCGCCGCCTGTGTTACAGGCATGCTTTCCAAGGCCTCCGCCCGACAGCCGGGACAGAGGAGACCGCCCTCGTTGAGTCCGAAACTCTGATCTCCCTCGGGGAGTGCTCCTCGACACTTGACACATCTGTGGAGTTCAGGGACATAGCCGAGGATTTTGAGGAGTCGAATCTCGAAGGCCCGAAGGAGAAGGGAGGAGTCCTTTCCGGTATTGAGCCCCCCCATCGTGTCGACGATCAGGG
>JAKEGQ010000198.1 GCA_022615475.1 Candidatus Methylomirabilota bacterium
CGCCGCAGTTCCTGAATAAGCTCATACCGAGCAACCGGAACGAAGACATACGGGTTTCCTTCCGGCTGGGATATCTGGAGTTCGACCAGCAATCTCACCGAGTCAGCAGTCAGGGGAAGCGTCCGGCGGTCGGTGTCCTTGATGTACCACTCCCAGGTATCGTCACAATCCTTCTTGGGGCAGACCTCGACCGTCATATTGGCGAAGTCGATATCCCGCCATGTGGCATTCATCAATTCTCCGCGCCGCATGCCCGTGCCCCGGCACATGCGGATAAGCAGCTCCCATTGGGTGGGACGGCCATCTTCTTCGCATTGCGCGGCCGCCTTGCACAGCCTGTCACACTCGTCATCCGTGAACACACGAATCTTCCGTTTCGGAGCTCTAGGCGGCTTGAGCTTACGAAGAGGGTGCTGGTCCAGTTGCCCTCGATCTTCGGCAAGCTGGAACGCCCTCTTCAGATGCTTCCCCTTCTTCGCCACAGTGGCGGCAGAGATATCTTGGCCCAGACAGTACTGGATGAACTGGTCCACGTAGTCCAGCATGTACCGAAAGGACCCTCTATCACGCGAGGGTCTCATCCTAAGCCTTGCCAGCTCTTTCATATTCAACCTCCTTTCCGATGCTGGCCAAGGGCTTGGGTTGGTCCAAGCCCATTGTACGAGGGTGTGTCAAGGATCGGGTAAAACCAGCCACTCGGATCGGGTTCAAAACCAGCCACTTTGAGGAGCAGACGGTTTGTCGTAAGAATCTCTCGAAATCGATCAGGTTACGGTTTCGGGAGGTTCGGTATGGCAAACCAACTCAAAATGGCTGTGGTGCATGCAATATTGACGCTCGCGAGGTTGGGCTGGTCACAACGGCGGATCGCTCAGGTGCTGGGGGTCGATCGCGAGACGGTGGCCCGGCACGTCCACGTGCCGCCGGCGGATTCAAAACCAGCCACGAACCCGATCCCCGGGTTGGAGCCAGCCCCAGAGGCGATTCTCGGGTCGGAACCGATCCTGAACCCGATCCCCGGGTCTGCGGCGGCTGGCCTGTCGTGTGAAGGCACAAGTTCCGGTCCCGAGAGCCTCTGTGAGCCGTTTCGGGTGGTCATTGAGGCGAAGATTCAACAGGGGCTGACCGGCCAGCGGATCTATCAGGATCTGGTGGAGGGGCATGGCTTCTCCGCCAGCTACTCGAGTGTTCGCCGGTTCCTCCAACGTCTGGGGCAGGATCAGCCGCTCCCGTTTCGCCGGTTGGAAGTGCTGCCGGGCGAGCAGGCGCAGGTGGACTTTGGCATCGGGGCGCCGATCCTGCGGCCGGATGGGAAACACCGACGGCCCTATGTCTTCCGGGTGGTGCTGAGCTTCTCGCGGAAGGCCTACAGTGAGGTGGTCTACCATCAGACGACCGAGAACTTCCTTCGCTGCCTGGAGAACGCCTTCTGGTACTTCGGCGGGGTTCCGCAGACGATCGTGATCGACAACCTCAAGGCGGCGGTCAGCCGGGCGGACTGGTACGATCCGGATGTCCATCCGAAGATCCAGTCCTTCTGTCAACACTACGGGACCGTGATCCTGCCGACGAAGCCGCGGATGCCTCGGCACAAGGGCAAGGTCGAAAAGGGGATCGATTACGTCCAAGACAACGCCTTGAAGGGCCACACGTTCGGCAGCCTGGCCGAGGAGAATCAACATCTGCTCGACTGGGAGGCCCGGATCGCCGACACGCGCATTCACGGCACCACCCGTAAGCAGGTCCACCTGCTGTTCCAGGAGGAGAAGCCCCGTCTGACCCCGCTGCCTGCGGGTCGGTTCCCCAGCTTCGAGGAGGGCCGGCGGTCGGTGCACCGGGACGGCCACATCGAAGTGGCCAAGGCGTACTATTCGGTTCCTCCGGAGTATACGGGTCGTCAGGTGTGGGTCCGCTGGGACGGCCATCTGGTGCGGGTATTCAACAGCAAGATGGAGTCGATCGCGGTGCATGTCCAGGTCGAGCCGGGGACCTTCCAGACGCAGGATCAGCACCTGCACTCCAAGAAGATCTCGCAGGTCGAGCAAGGGACGGTCTCCTTGTTGCGAAGGGCGGCCTTGCTGGGCACGCACACCGAACAGTGGGCCCGCCACATGCTGGAGGTACGGGGCATCCAGGGCGTTCGAGTGCTGGTCGGCCTGCTCAGCCTGACGCACCAGCACTCGAGAGACGAGATTGACCGGGCCTGTGAGATTGCCCTGACCCACGGGGCGGTTCGGCTCAGGACGCTCCGCCAGTTGCTCCAGCGGGATGGCCCCAAGCAGGAACAGTTCGAGTTCCTTGATGAGCACCCGATCATCCGGAAGATGTCGGACTATGAGGCCATCGTCCAAGCCTCCTTTGGCTCCGGACCCATGGAAGAGACAAAGATGTTATGAAGGAGAAGACAGTTATGAACGCATCGATCCAAACGGCCTTACGGCAACTGCGACTGTCCGGCATGCTGGAGTCCCTGGACGTGCGGCTGCAGGAGGCCGCCGGCCACGGTCTGACGCATACCGAGTTCCTGGAGCTGATCTTGCAGGATGAGCTGCTGGTTCGCAAAGACCGCCAGATGCAGCGGCATCTCAAGGCCGCCCAGTTCCGTGAAACCAAGACCCTGGAGGACTTTGATTGGCAGTTCAATCCGTCGATCAAGAAGAAGCAGGTGTACGACCTGGCCAGTTGCCGATTCATCCGCGAAAACCGGGATTGTTTGTTCTTGGGACCCCCCGGCACGGGGAAGAGCTTCCTATGTCAAGCCATCGGTTATCAGGCGATCAAAATGGGCTTTGTCGTGCTCTATCGCTCGATCTTCGATGTGGTCCGGGACTTCCTGGAAGACGAGGCCTTCGCCGGCCAGGACCAGGTGCTACCCAAGTACCTGAAGCCCGACCTGTTGATCATTGATGACATGGGCCTCAAGCAACTGCCCAAGCACTCCGGGGAATGCCTCTTTGAGATCATCATGCGAAGGTACGAAACCAAGTCCACGATGATGACCTCGAACCGTCCCTTGGAGGACTGGGGCAAGTTGTTGGGCGATGTGCCGGCGGCCACAGCGATCCTAGATCGCTTCCTCCACCATGCGGAGATCCTCACGATTACCGGCCGTAGTTATCGCTTGAAAGACAGGGTAGCCAAAGACTTGGATACACCCAAGGAGCAAAACAAGGATGAACAGGACAAGAATACAGAATCATAGCGTGGGCCGCGTCCGACCGGTCTGGCCCGCTCGGCCTGTGGCGGCCAGGCTCCGACGAGCTGCCGTAGGGCCCATTCTCGCACGGCCGCCGATCCGAGCGATCCAGCCCTGCGCCCGTCCCCAATCGGGGGATTCGACTA
>JAKEGQ010000199.1 GCA_022615475.1 Candidatus Methylomirabilota bacterium
CCGGTGGGATGGCCGAGCACATGCACATGCGGGTTGCCGACGGCGCGCACGATCCGCTCGGTCATCGTCTGTTGGTCCTGACGGAACGCGGAATGGACCGAGGCGATGACAAAATCTAGTTTCGCTAAGACGCCATCTGCGAGATCCAGGGTTCCATCGGCCCGGATATTCACCTCGATGCCGGTGAGGATCCGAAAGTCCCTGAGGCCCCGATTCAGCCGGTCGATTTCTTTCGATCGCTTTGTCAGATCCTCCGCTCCGAGTCCGCGGACAATCCCTAAGCCCTTCGAGTGGTCGGTGATAGCGATGTATTGGTAGCCTCGCTTCCGCGCGGCATCCACGACCTCTTCGATGGCGTGGGCCCCGTCGCTCCATGTGCTATGGATGTGGAGATCCCCCCGGATGTCCTCCGCCGTGATCAGATCCGGTAGTTGTTCCTTCAGGGCCGCCTCGATCTCACCGGTGTCCTCGCGGAGCTCCGGGGCGATGTACGGGAGGCCGAGGGCCGCATAGATCTCTTCCTCCTCTCTGCCGGCGATCCGCTTGCCGGTCCGCTCAGCAAAGACTCCGTACTCGCTGATCTTCAACCCTTTCTTCTTTGCCATGTCCCGTAGGTGGATATTGTGGGCCTTGGAGCCGGTGAAGTACACCCAGGCCGCCCCGAAGGCCTTGGGATCGACCACCAGAGCATCCACCTGGATGCCCTGCCGGGTCATCACACTCGACTTCGTCTCCCCATGCGCGAGAACCTCGCGCACCAGGGGGAGGGCGATGAAGGCGTCCATGACCTTGTCCGGAGCGGCCGAGACGACCAGGATGTCGATGTCTCCGACGGTCTCCTTCATCCGCCTGACACTACCCGCGCATTCGATCCGGGTCACTCCCTTGACCTGCCGGAGGCGGGCGGTGATTTCCCGGGCCAGAGGGAGGGCGAGACCGAGCGGCATGCGCCCCGAGGCGCGCTTGAGCAGCTCAATGCCTCGAAGGATATTCTCTTCGGTCTTGGTCTTGATTCCAGGAAGGCCCCGAAGTTCACCGGCGCGAGCAGCCGCCTCGAGCCTTGCGATGCTGTCGATCCGCTTCCTCTCATAGAGGAGCTGCGCGGTCTTGGGGCCTACCCCCGGGATCGTGAGGAGTTCAACCAAGCCCGAAGGGACCTGTGCCTTGAGCTTTTCGTATTCCTGAAACGTGCCGGTGGTAAGGATGTCGTGAATCTTGGATGCCAGATCCTTGCCGATTCCCGGGATCTCTTCGAGCGTTTGTCGGGCCATGAGGGTCGCCACGTCTTCTGCCAGCCCCTCGATGTTTTGCGCGGCCCGGCGGTACGCCCGGATCCGGAAGGGATTGTCACCCTTGATTTCGAGCATGTCGGCCATGGCGTTCAAGATGCGTGCGACTTCCCGGTTATCCATCCTGCCCTCACATGAAGGGAGGTCCCCCTAGGATCCTATTATGGCGTCAGCGGTAGACGGGTACAAGAGCGTGAAGAAGCGAGGGATCGCTTGGCAGCGGAACGCAGCAGGGAGGATTCACCATCGGGCTTCCCGCCTGCGGGCGGGGATCGGAAGGGTTATGCCAGGCCTCAGGTCTCCTGGATGTAGACGCTCTTGATGTCGGTATAGAAGTTGATGGTGTCGTCGCCCACCTCGCGGGCGCCGTAGCTCGAATGTTTGAAGCCCCCGAACGGCATGTGGGAGAAGCCGCCGAGACCGGGGCGGTTCACATGGATCATCCCGGCCTCGATCTTGTCGATGAAGGCAAAGGCCCGGCCGATGTCCCGCGTGAAGATCGAAGCGCACAACCCGTACTCCACCGCGTTGGCCACCCCGAGAGCCTCCTCGAGGTCGTTGACTTCGATCACGCTCAGGACGGGACCGAAGACCTCTTCCCGGGCAATCTCGTGCTCGGGTCGCACGTTGGCGACGACCGTCGGCGCGTAGAAGTATCCGTCACGCAAACCCTCGGGCTCGGACCCCCCGATGACCACCTCCGCTCCCTGAGCACGGGCGCGGTCGACAAAGCCTTTGACCTCGCGCAGGCGGGTTTCGTCCACCAGCGGCCCCATCGTGACCTCCGGGCGATCCCCCGGCCCGACGCGGATCGTCTTTGTCTTCTCCAGCAAGAGCGCCATGACGTCCTTGGACACCGCGCGCTCCACGATGGCCCGGCTGGTGGCAGAGCACCGCTGGCCTGTTGAACCGAAGGCGGCCGGGACGAGGCAGTTAATGGCATTCTTGAGGTCGGCGTCCCTGAGGATGATCTGCGGGTTCTTGCCGCCCATCTCCAGCTGCACCTTCGCGAGGCGTGGGGCCGCGGCGGCGTGAATGGCCATGCCGACCTTCGTCGAGCCCGTAAAGGAGATGCCGCGGATCAGCGGGTGGCTGATGAGTTCGCTGCCGACCTGGGCCCCACCATGCACCAGGTTCAGCACCCCCGGAGGCAGACCCGCCTCTTCAAAGATCTCGACCACGCGAGTGGCCGTGGCAGGCGTCAGCGGCGAGGGCTTGCAGATCACGGTGTTCCCGCAGACCAGGGCCGGCGCGATCTTCCAGCACGGAATGGCCACGGGGAAATTCCACGGGCTGATGGCGGCGACCGGCCCGATCGGCTGCCGGGTGGTGAAACAAAAGACGTTGGGGGTTTCGGTCGGAAAGGTCTGCCCGCCCAACCGGCGCCCCATGCCCGCGGCATACTCCATGATGTCGATGCCGCGCTTGACCTCACCGCGGGAATCGCTGATCGTCTTTCCCTCTTCGCGGGTGAGGAGTTGGGCCGCCTCGTCAAGGCGCGATTCGAGGAGCTGAGCCGCCCGGAGCACGATCTTGCCGCGCTCGGGGGGGATCATCCGACGCCAGCCCTGAAACGCGTCCGCTGCCGCTTGAATGGCACGGCGGGCATCCTCGGCCGAGGAGTCCGGCGCGGTGGCCACCACATCGCGGACGTTGGCGGGGTTGAGCCGCGTGATGCCGTTCGCCCCGCGCTGCTCCCACTTGCCTCCGATGAGATTACCGCACTGAATCGTCTTCTCTCCCATGGGACTCTCCTTCAACCTCATCC
>JAKEGQ010000200.1 GCA_022615475.1 Candidatus Methylomirabilota bacterium
AGGATCGCATTGCCCCGAAGGCGCCGGCTCGCATCCCCATGTTTCATACTGGATGACCCAATATGTACAATCCTCTTCGGTGCCGTACTCATCACATAGGGAGTAGTCAAACGTCCATTTCAAATCGTTGCAGTCCCAGCCGAGGCCGCCGCGGATTTGTGCGGCTTCGCTGTCCGGGATGACGGCGAAGCCGGTGGTATCCGAGGCTTCGGTCGCGGCCCAGGTGCACCCAACCGTCAGAGCCAACACTGCCACCGCGAGTAGAATCCTTTGGATGTTCATTTCTCTTCTCCCTTCAAATTCGTTCTCCTTGTCTCGACGTTCCAGCCTGAGCGATCCTATCTCATAGCAATCACCTCTTTTGGCCCACCCTTTCGCAGAGCCACCGGATCGGAGCGCCCAAACGGCTCGCGCCCCCGACTCAGTAGTCCTTGAGATTCCTCATCCAGCCCGGCCAGTCCTCGGGCTGCACGCCGCCGGCCTTGGTCCAGGGGCCGGCGGTATCGAATTCACGGTTCCATTTGAGGGTCCACAACTCCTTCAGGCCGACCTTGCGCACGGACCAATCCAGGAAGACGCCGTTGACAAAACTGTCGTGGCGACGCAGGCAGAAGGGCCAGAAACCGATACCCCCCAACCAGGGGGGCGCGTCGTGCGCGGACGGGGGCCCGCCCGAAGGCCACGAGGAATCCAGGAGCACCGGGATATTCCCCTTGTTCCCGAGGGAAAAGACGTTTGCTCCGCGGCGCGACTGCGACGGCGGGACAAACGTCAGCGTGCTGTGAAAGTCCGGCCGGAACAGGAATTGGTTCAGGCCATAGCTGCCGACAAATCGGGGCGCGGGTTTGCACATCACCCAAGCGGGATACCCCGTGCTCTCTTTTCCCAGCACGATATACATAGGTCCTATGTCGATTGAGGTCGGGAAGGATGATGATATGCCCACCGGGACCGGGACGGGGCTTTCTTCGTCGGAGCCTCGGGTGGCCAAGGGACAGCAGGCGATCTTCTTCGTGCGAGAATGGTAGAGCGAGTCCTGCGTCGCATTCGGATCCTTGCTGGCGACCTGGAGCACTGTCCCACGCAGCAGCCACGTGCCGGCACTCCCGCTGACGTTGCAGGGGAAGCGCCCGTCGTTGTCCTGGGCATACGAGGCCAAAATCGTCCCCCACTGCCTTAGCCGGGATTGACAGACGATGGCTTTCGCCTGTTTTCTCGCCCGGTTCAGGGCCGGCAGCAGGATCGCCATCAGCAGCGCAATCGCCGCAATCACGACCAACAGTTCTATGAGGGTAAAGCCGACAGGACCCTCTCCCGCCGCTCCGCCATTCGCTCTTGGTCTTCCTCGACAATTCATCGCTCTAGCCCTTTCTCCCGGAAGGACTCCCCTGTTCCGACGGATACACAAACGAAGTCCGCCACCGCCAATTCCAAAGTCAGGTCGCCGAAGGTGCAATTATCATAGGTGCAAAACTCCCATCACTGCTATCATTCTGGGCCCCCCCCTGTAAAGAAAGCAAGAGAGAACTCGCAGAAACGAAATTACTTCTTTCCAACCCCATTCCAGTCGCGGAACATGTCGAGGCCCGAGGACCCGCGCCTCGACCCCTTACTTGTCATCTCTCAGATGCGATCGGATGTAGATAGCCCCCTCAGGGTGTCACGCGCAGGCATCAACATAGATGGTAGTGACCTCACCGTAAGGGATACAGCCTCCGCTCTCGGGATACCATCCGCAAGCGCCGTACTCCATATGGAGGTATAGGTCCGTGTAGCAATCTCCCGACTCCGCCGGGACGCATCCGTACCTTGGGTAGATAATGAGCCACGCTCCATATAGGCAGCCGGTGCCGTTCCAATTGTTCTGGCACGGGAGGAATTCCGGCGGTGTAATCTCGTGCCCGAGGGTAGTGTCGCACACGTAGCCATCGCCACCGACGATCTGTGCCGCGTCGCTCTCCGGGACGGGCGTGAAGCCCGACACTTCCGGCGCAGCCCAGGCGCACGCACCCGCCAGAACCAACACCATGCCAGCCAATAGAATCCTCTTCGCATCCATGTTTCTTCTCCCTTCAATCTTCAATCAGGTTTCATTCCGTTGACACCTCACCATCAAGCTATCTCAGTTCATAACGATCACCTCCTTTGGCCTGCCCTTCGCAGAGCCACCCCACCGGCGCGCATACCATCGGCGCTCGCGTAAGAGAGACCTTTTACCTGTCCGCCCAGGCGACCCGCGCGTTTACGCGTCCCGCCTGTCGCGTAGTCCTCAGCCGCCAAAGACCGTCAATAGTCCTTGAAATTCCTCATCCAGTCCGGCCAGTCCTCAGGAAGAACACCGCCGGCCTTCGTCCACGGGCCGGCGGTATCGAATTCACGGTTCCATTTCAAAGTCCACAACTCCTTCAGACCGATCTTCCGCACGGACCAATCCAGGAAAACGCCATTCGTGAAATCGCCATGGCGACGCAGACAGAAGGGCGATAGAGCACCGGAACCCGGCACCCCGAGGGGCAGGGGGGGCCCCTCGTTCGCAGACGGGGGTCCTCCGTCAATCGTCGAGCAATCCATGACCACCGGGATGTTCGCCTGGTTCCTGAGGGAGAAGACGTTTGCCCCGCGGCGAAACTCCGCCGGCGGGACAAAGGTCAGCGTGCTCCGAAAGTGGGGCCGGAACAGGAATCGGTTGAGGCCATAGCTGCCGACAAACCGGGGCGCGGGTCTGCACATCACCCAGGCGGAACGCCCCAAGTATTCGTTTCCCGGTATAACATACGGAGATGACATGTCGATCGAGGTCGGGAAGGATGATAGGTCCAACGGGAAAAGACTTTCTTCCTCGGAGCCTCTGGTGGCTAAGGGACAGCAGGCGATCTTCTTCGTGCGAAAATGATAGAGCGAGTCCTGCGTCGCGTTCGCGTCCGTGCTGGCGACCTGGAGCACCGTCCCGCGCAGCAGCCACGTGCCGGCACTCCCGTCGACGTTGCAGGGGAAGCGTCCATCATTGTCCTGGGCATAGGAGGCCAGGATCGTCCCCCACTGCCTCAGGCGGGATTGACAGACGATGGCTTTCGCCTGCTTTCTGGCCCGGTTCAGGGCCGGCAGCAGGATCGCCATCAGCAGGGCAATGGCCGCAATCACAACCAACAGTTCGATGAGGGTAAAGCCGACAGGACCCTCTCCCGCCGTTCCGGCGCTGGCTCCTCGTTTTCCTCGACAGCCCATCGCTTTGGCCCTTTCTCCCGGAAGGACTCCCCTGCGGGCGAGTCCACAAACCGAGACCCACTGCTGCTGCGTTAAGACCATGTCGCCGAAGGTGTCGTCTCAAAGGTGCATATCCTTCAATGATTTTACCATTTTACCCCCCCCCCCAACAAATAAAGCAAGCGAAAAATTCAAGAAAGCGAAGTTCTTCTATTACGGCGGACGGGCTGCCTGCGGCGGGTGATGTCCACACCGACCGTTCGCGCGAAGCGCAAGACCCCGGGCTTCTCCAGGACCACCCTGACGCACTCCACGCGTTCCAGCTTGAGGCACTCGTCCGCGATTCTCTGCGCAAGGGCCTCGATCAGATAGTAACGGGAGTCCTCCGCGACCAGCAGGATCTGTCTTTTCCCTCTGTGTCAGAATAGATGAGACAATTCCTTGCTGGTAATTAGCCCGCATATTTCATCGATTTCCGGTGGTTTTTAGTAGACAAATGGCCTAACTGTTTGTAGG
>JAKEGQ010000025.1 GCA_022615475.1 Candidatus Methylomirabilota bacterium
CGTCGTGCCTCGGCCTCATCGTGGGATTCGCCGTCCTCTTTCGTGTGGCCCTGCTCTTGGCCCCCCTCACTCTCTCGGACGACCTCTACCGGTACATCTGGGACGGTCGCGTCCAGCGGGCCGGAATCAACCCGTACCTGTACCCTCCGTCATCCCCGGAGCTCACCCCGCTCCGGGATGAACAGATTTATCCGCGCATCAATCGACCGGAGTCTCCTACCATCTATCCTCCCGGCGCGCAGATGCTCTTCGTCCTGATCGCCACGCTCTTCCCCGACAGCATCACCGCAATGAAGGGCATCATGATCCTCTTCGATCTCGGGTCCATAATCCTCATCATCGCGCTCCTGAAGAAGAGAAGGATCGATCCGGACCGGGTGCTGCTCTATGCCTGGTCGCCGCTCGTGCTCTTTGAGCTGGCCGGAAGCGGTCATCTCGAAGCCGTGATGCTGCCCTTCATCCTGCTCGCTCTCCTGGCCGGCGCGGAGGGACGGTCAGGTCTCGCCGGTGCGGCCCTCGGGACCGCCACGCTGATCAAGTTCTATCCAGCGGCCCTCTTCCCCGCGCTCTACCGGCGGGGGGACCGCGTCTTCCCCCTCGTCTTTGCCGCGACGATCCTTGCGGGTTACCTGCCGTATCTCATCGGCGCGGGGGGGAACGTGCTGGGATTCCTCCCGGGCTATTTCGCCGCCGCGGAGGACTTCAACGTCGGGCTCCGCGATGTCCTGGTCTTTCTCCTCGGCCCCTTCACCGCCTCGGCCCGCCCGGCGGCGATCCTCCTCGTCACCGCCCTCCTCGGGGGGGTTGCGCTCACCCTCGCCCGACGGGAAAACGACGGGGACATCCTGTGGCGGGGGTATCTCATGGTGAGCGCGTATCTCTTGCTGCTGCCGACGAGTTTTCAACCGTGGTACCTGATCTGGATCCTCCCCTTCCTCTGCCTCTTCCCGACGTGGGGATGGCTCTATCTGAGCGGCGCCATCGCGCTCTCCTACGTGAAATACCTCCTGGACCCAGAGGTCCTCCCCTTGAGCATTCGGCTGGTGGAGTTTGTGCCCCTGGTCGCGCTCCTCGCCTTCCAGGCCGCCCGGCATCGCCGCACCTCGACAGAACCGGCCACGGGTATGACGCCGATGACGGAGACAACTCGATGACTCCGGCCGCATTCCTGATGGGGTGCCTGCTCATCCTCTACTTTACGGCCCTCTCCCTCCTTTTCCTCTACGGAATCAACTGCTACATTATGATCCATCTGCACCGGCGCCGGGTGAAGCGGATGCTTCAGGCCGACGAGGAGGTCTGGCGGAGGTGGCAGCAGACCGCACAGGACCTGCCCGTCGTCACGGTGCAACTGCCGATCTATAACGAGCGTTACGTCGTCCAGAGACTGATCGACGCCGTGGCGCGCCTCGAGTATCCGCGGGAAAAGCTCGAGATCCAGGTGTTGGACGATTCCACGGACGAAACGACGGCCATCGCCGCCGAGCTGGTCGAAGCCTACCGTCGGGCGGGGACCGACATCACCCTACTCCACCGGAGCACCCGGACCGGGTACAAGGCGGGAGCGCTCAGGGACGGCCTCACGGTTGCCCGGGGCGAGTTCGTCGCCATCTTTGATGCCGACTTCGTGCCCACCCCGGACTTCCTGATGAAGACCCTGCCCTTTTTCCAGGACCACGCCATCGCCATGGTCCAGGTGCGGTGGGGCCACATCAACCGGGACTACTCGCTGCTCACCCTGGTGCAGAGCATCGGGATCGACGGCCACTTTTGGGTCGAGCAGGCGGCCCGGTGCTGGTCGGGCCTTTTCATGAACTTCAACGGCACTGCCGGGATCTGGCGGCGGACGGCTATCGACGACGCAGGCGGATGGCAGGCGGACACCCTGACGGAGGACCTCGACCTGAGCTACCGGGCCCAGCTCAAGGGATGGCGGCTGAAGTTCCTGCCACAGCTCGTCTGCCCGGCCGAGGTCCCCGTGCAATTGACCGGCGCGCGGAGCCAGCAGCACCGCTGGGCCAAGGGCTCGATTCAGACCGCCAGGAAGCTCGTTCCTAGAATCTTGCAGGCCGATCTCCCGGTGTTCACGAAATATCAGGCGGTCTTCCACCTGACGAACTATATGGTGCACCCCCTGATGCTCCTGGTCGTCCTCAGTGCGCCCCTCCTCCTGCAATCCGAGCGATTCCTGACGATCCGGGAGCACCTCTTGGCGGTGGCGGCCTTCTTCTCGGTGGCCACCATTGGGCCATCCAGTATGTATCTGTATGCCCAAAGAGATCTCCACCCCGACTGGATTCGGCGACTCTGGGCCTTTCCCGCTCTGCTCGTCTTCGGGACGGGCATCGCGCTGAGCAACACGAAGGCCATCCTCGAGGCACTGCTGAACGTCCGGGGGACCTTCATCCGCACCCCGAAATTTCGGATCGAGAAACGCTCGGACACCTGGGTGGGCAAGCGATATCGCGCCCCGGTACCCTGGCTGAGTCTCCTGGAGGCGCTCCTAGCTCTCTACTGCGTCTATGGGGTATTCCTGTTCCTGAAGCGAGGGACGTACCTCGTCGATCCCTTCCTCCTCATCTACGCCGTCGGCTTCGCCACGGTGGCCGGCATGAGCGCGTGGGAGTCGCTCCAGGCGCGCGCACCCGACCCCGAACCCATCCGGGGTCCGCTCCCTACGGACGCCGCCAGGGAACGTGAGCCGGTCGGCGAAACGGGTGAAATAGGGGAATTGACCGTCGTCGTGGTCCCGGCAGAAAGGACCGCGCGACGATGAGCCGTCCATCCGGCGGGGTGATGTGCATTACGGCGGGCGCTGTCGCGTTCGGGATGCTCCTCCTCGGGGCCATCGCGCCTCACTTCACGACGGTCGAAGCGCAGAGCCAGCCGTCGCCCGCCTCCCTGCTCGCGCCGTCGGCCTGGCCCAAGTATCGCGGGGACCACCGGCATGCCGGTTACAGTCCCCACACCGGACCCGCCTCGAACCGATTGAAGTGGACCTTTTCCACCGGAAGACGGGAGGCCGAGGGTGGCATCGAGACCGATCCGGTGATCGGCCCCGACGGCACGGTCTACCTCGGTGCGAACAACGGGTTCCTCTATGCTCTCGATCCAGAGACCGGGGATCTCCGGTGGGCCTTCCCGACCGGCTTTGACTCCTTTGCGATCTATTCCACCCCCTTCGTCGACCGGCAAGGGGTCCTCTATTTCGGCGCCAAGGACGGCAACGTGTATGCCCTGC
>JAKEGQ010000201.1 GCA_022615475.1 Candidatus Methylomirabilota bacterium
ACCGGCTGATTCTCTCGCTTGTTCCGCTCCGCAGGGAGGTAGCCACGCCCTTTCCCGACCTCGATTTCCACCTCCAACTTGCCATCCTTGTCGAGCGTGGTGATATAGAGGTCGGGGTTCAGGACCTCGACATCGGCGTCGGTCACAATCTGGGAGGCCCGGATCTCGCCCGGGCCGCTCGCCTTGAGCTGCAGGGTCTTGGGGCCCTCCCCCGCCATCCTGACCCGCAAGGCCTTCACGTTCAGAATGAGATCGGTCACGTCCTCCTTGATGCCGGGGATGGTGGAGAACTCATGATAGACGCCGGCGATGCGAACCGAGGTCACCGCGGCCCCCTCGATGGAGGAGAGGAGGACCCGACGGAGGGAATTGCCCAGGGTCTGGCCGTATCCCCGCTCCAACGGCTCGGCAATGAACTTCCCATACGTGCTGGTCAAGCTTTCGAGATCACACTCTAGGCGCTTCGGCTTGTGGAAGCCTTTCACTTTCTGCAACATCAACGCCAACCTCCGTGTCCCCGTCCCCCGGGGGACTGCGGGCTGCTATTTGGAATAGAGGGCCACCACCAACTGCTCTTGGACCGGAATGACCATATCCTCCCGAGCAGGCAGAGCTCGCACGACACCCCTTAGAGCCTGGGCATCCAGCTCGAGCCAGGCAGGAAGCCCCCGCTTCTTCACACCCTCCAGGGCTCCCTTGATCGCGAGGAGCTCCCGACTCCTTTCCGCAACCTGGATCTGATCCCCGGAGTCGACAAGGTAGGATGGGATGTCCACCCTGCGGCCATTCACGAGGAAGTGCCCGTGCGTCACCATCTGTCTGGCCTCAGCCCGAGACGATGCGAAGCCGAGACGGTAGACCACATTCTCCAGCCGCCGCTCCAAGAACCGGAGGAGGTTCTCGCCGGTAATGCCCTTCTGGTGCTCGGCCATACGGAAGTAGTTCCGGAACTGCCGCTCTACAATGCCGTAAATCCGTTTCATCTTCTGCTTTTCGCGGAGCTGAAGCCCATAGTCCGTCAGCTTCACGCGCCGGCGCTGTCCGTGCTCTCCGGGGGGATAGTTCCGCTTTTCAATGGCACATTTGGGGCTGAAGCAGCGGTCCCCTTTCAGGAAGAGCTTCAACCCTTCGCGCCGACACAGCTTGCAGACGGAACCGGTATATCTCGCCATGGTCGCGACTCCTCCCCCTAGACCCGGCGACGCTTCGGTGGACGACAGCCATTGTGCGGGATGGGGGTCACATCCTTGATGGCCGTGACCTCGAGTCCCGCCGCCTGCAGCGCTCGGATGGCCGCCTCACGACCAGCCCCGGGGCCCTTCACATAGACCTTGACCTCTCTCATCCCGTGCGCCATGGCCTTCTGGGCCGCGTTTCCCGCGGCAGTCTGTGCGGCAAAGGGGGTGCTTTTCCGTGACCCCTTGAACCCCACACTGCCGGCGCTCGACCAGCTCACCGCGTTCCCCCGCGTATCGGTAATGCTGATGATGGTGTTATTGAAGGTCGCCTGGACATGGGCGATCCCCTGGACGATGTTCTTGGCCTCCTTCTTTGGCCCCGGCCGCGGTCCCCCGCGGCGCCGCTCGGTCGTCATGACTCTCCCCCTTACGTCGTCTTCCGGCGGGCCCCCACCGTCTTCCGGCGCGGCCCCTTGCGGGTCCTCGCATTGGTGTGGGTGCGCTGGCCGCGCACCGGGAGCCCCCGCCGATGCCTCATGCCCCGGTAGCAGCCGATGTCGATCAGGCGCTTGACGTTCATACTCACATCCCGACGCAGGTCCCCTTCGATCCGGAACTGCCCCTCGATCACCCGGCGGAGTCGATTGACCTCGTCCTCGGTCAGGTTCTTGACCCGGACATCCGGGCTCACGTTGGCCTCACTGAGGATCTTCCGCGAGGCCGCACGCCCGATCCCATAGATATACGTGAGGGCCACCTCCAGCCGTTTCTCGCGGGGAAGATCCACGCCCGCAATCCGCGCCATCTCACCTCCGTCAACCGATGACCGTTGATCGATGACCGTCCGAATTCGGTCGTCGGTCGTCCGTCATCGGTCGTCGAGCGTTAGCCTTGCCGCTGCTTGTGCCGCGGGTTCTCGCAAACGATCCGCACAACCCCCTTGCGTTTGATCACCTTGCACTTCTCGCAGATCGCTTTCACCGACGCCCGCACCTTCAAGGCAGCCTCCAACAGTTAGCTATCAGCCATCAGCTGTCAGCCGAGGCCCCTCAAAGCTGACCGCGACGGCTCGACTGAGCTCGCCGAAGTCTGCCGACTGCTGACACCTATTTGTAGCGATAGATGATGCGACCTCGATTCAGGTCGTAGGGGCTCAGCTCCACAATCACTTTATCCCCCGGAAGGATGCGGATGAAATGCATTCGCATCTTCCCCGAGATGTGGGCCAGCACCTTGTGGCCCGTCTCGAGCTCCACCCGAAACATGGCGTTCGGGAGGGGCTCTACCACGGTTCCCTCGACCTCGATCGCCTCTTCCTTCTTCGTCTGCCCGCTGTCCTTCTTGGTCTGTCCGCTGTTCTTCTTCCTCATCGGTCTGTTACCAGCCTTCCCCCGATTCTGCACGCGTGAGGACCTCGGGACCCTTTTCGGTGATGGCGACCGTGTGCTCAAAGTGGGCGGACAGGGAGCGATCCTGACTCACGGCCGTCCACTGATCCTCGAGGATGGCCACCTCAGGGGTCCCGGCGTTGACCATCGGTTCAATGGCCAGCACCATCCCGGGCCTGAGCACAGGCCCCCGATCCGGGGGGCCAAAGTTCGGGATCTGGGGCTCTTCGTGCAGGGCCCGCCCAATCCCATGCCCGACGAAGACCCGAACCACGGAGAAGCCATGAGACTCCACATGGTTCTGAATCGCGTGGGAGATATCGGTCAGACGGCGGCCCGGCACGGCCTGCGCAATCCCGCGGTGCAACGCCTCCTGAGTAACTTGAAGCAGTCGCCGCGCCTCGGGAGAGATCTCCCCCACCGGGACGGTAATCGCCGCATCCCCATAATACCCATCCACGATCGCGCCCAGATCCAGGCTGAGGATATCTCCCTCCTGAAGCCGTCGTTCTCCCGGGAGCCCGTGGACTACCTCCTCGTTCACCGAGGTGCACAGGGTAAAAGCATAGCCCCGGTATCCTTTGAATGCGGGCCGCGCCCCTCGTTCACGGAGAAAAGCCTCCGCGAAGCGATCCAGCTCAAGCGTTCTTACCCCGGGTTGGCTCTCGTCCCGCAGCGCCAACAGGGCTTCGGCGACAATCCGACTCGCCCGTCCTATGCGTTCAACCTCCCACGGGGCCTTGTATTCGATCGGACTCTGGAGCGGCAGTCCGACCGACTCACCCTTCGAGTGCCTTCGAGACCCGCGCAAAGACCTCCCCCGTCTCTCCCAGTCCATTCACCGTCTCTAGCAGTCCTTGGTTCTGATAGTAACCGATCAAGGGCTCCGTCTGCTTGCGATAGACCTGGAGGCGACGACGGATCGTTTCCTCCTTGTCATCCTCACGTTGGATGAGGCGCCCACCGCACTTGTCACAGGTTCCCTCCACGCGGGGGGGATGGAACTCCACGTGAAAGAGCGCACCGCAGCCCTGGCACGTTCGGCGTCCGGACAGGCGCTTGACAAGCTCCTCCTCCGCCACCTCCAGGCTCACGACTCTGGGCAGCGGAGCCCCGAGCTTCTTGAGCATTCGGGTCAGGGCCTCGGCCTGCGCCACGGTTCGGGGAAACCCGTCGAGGAGATACCCCTTCCGGCAATCGGGTTCGCCCAGACGATCGCGGACGATGCCGATCACAACCTCGTCGGGGACCAGCGCGCCCCGGTCCATATAGGTCTTGGCCTCTTTGCCGAGCGGAGTCCCGGCGGCCACAGCGGCCCGGAGGATATCCCCGGTCGACACCTGGGGAACCCCATACCGCTCGGTGAGCATCTTGGCCTGCGTTCCCTTCCCGGCCCCAGGAGGTCCCAAGAGAATCGCCCGCATCCCTAATCCTTCAGGATAACGGAAATCGCACCCGTATTCAAGCGTCAGAAGGCCCGTCCCTTGATCTTCCCCTTCTTGAGGAAGCCTTCGTAGTGGCGCATGAGGAGATGAGCCTCGATCTGTTGCGCGGTGTCCAGGGCGACCCCGACCACGATGAGTAGAGAGGTCCCGCCAAAGAAGAAGGGGACATTTGCCCACTGGATCAGGACCTCCGGAAAAATGGAGATCAGCGCCAGGTACACGGCTCCGACAAAGGTAATGCGGTCGAGCACCCGTTCGATGAACTCCGACGTCTTAGTGCCGGGGCGGATCCCGGGGACGAAGCCCCCGTACTTCTTGAGATTCTCCGCCACATCGGCGGGGTTGAAGATGATCGCGGTGTAAAAATAGGTGAAGAAGACGATGCTCCCCCCATAGAGCAGGAAGTAGGTGAGCGTCCCCGGCGACAGGACCTGCGCCACCCACTCCATCCAGGGATGGGTGACGAATCGGGCTACGGTGGGAGGCAATACGACGATGGAGGCGGCGAAGATGACCGGGATCACCCCGGCGGTGTTCACCCGCAGGGGGATGTGGGTCGCCTGTCCCCCGTACACCTTCCGGCCGACGACCCGTTTGGCGTACTGGACCGGTATCGGCCGCTGGCCCAATGTCATCACGACCACCCCCGCCACCACGAGGATCATCACGACCACGATGAAGAGGAGGACGTAGGCCTTCAACTCGCCGGTCGTCAGGAGCTGGTAGGAGTTGAATATCGCCTCGGGAAGGTTCACGATGATGCCCGCAAAGATGAGGAGCGAGATGCCATTGCCGATCCCCCGCTCCGAAATCTGCTCTCCCATCCACATGAGGAGGACGCTGCCGCCGGTCAGGGTGAGGGTGGCCATGATGCGGAAGCCCCAACCGGGATTCGGGACCACGATCTGGCCGTCGGCCACGACCCCCTCGAGCCCGATGGCGATCCCCATCCCTTGAATCAGGGCGATGAGGACCGTGCCGAACCGGGTATACTGAGTAATCTTCTTGCGGCCCTCGGCCCCCTCCTTTTGCAGCCGCTCGATAGCCGGAACCACCACCGCCAGGAGTTGCAGGATGATCGAGGCATCGATATACGGCATGATCCCCAGGGCGAAGACGCTGGCCCGTCGTAACGCCCCCCCGGCGAAGAGATCGAAGAAGCCGAAGAGCGTCCCGGCCGCCTGGGAGAAGACTTGGCCCAGCACTGCGGCGTCGATGCCGGGGGTGGGGATATGGGCCCCGAGGCGGTAGACGATCAGGACCAGGCAGGTGAAGAGGATTCGCCTCTTGAGCTCAGGGACCTTGAAGATGTTGACGACCTCGCTCATCGGTCTTCGATCACCTCAGCCGCTCCGCCTGCGGCCTGAATCTTCCGGAGGGCCGCCTGCGAAAAATGGTGCGCCGCCACCGTGAGGGGATGCGAAAGCTCGCCATCCCCCAGGACCTTCACCCCATCCTTCACGGCCTTGATGAGACCTCGCTCGAGCAGCAGCAGTGGAGTCACAGGGGTCCCGGCCTCGATGCGATCCAAATCCCGCACATTGACGATCGCGTACTCTTTTCGAAAGGGATTGCGAAAACCGCGCTTGGGAAGGCGCCGGCTGAGCGGCATCTGCCCCCCCTCAAACCAGGAGGGAATGCTCACGCCCGCCCGGGCCTTCTGCCCTTTGTCACCCCGGCCAGAGGTCTGCCCGTGGCCCGATCCCGGTCCGCGACCGACCCGCTTGCGTCGCTTGCGCGAGCCCGCGGCCGGTCGAAGTCCGTGAAGCCTCACCGGACCCCCCACACTAGCCACCTGCTGCTTCAAGTGTTTCTTCCCCCTTCCGGCCCCGAAGCCGGCCAACCTCATCGGGAGAGCGAAGTTCCCGAATCCCCGCCATGGTGGCCTTGGCCACATTGTGCGGATTGCTGCTCCCGAGAGACTTCGCCAGCACGTTCTGGACACCGGCCGCCTCGAAGATCGCCCGTACGGCTCCCCCCGCCACGATCCCGGTCCCCTCTGCCGCCGGTTTCATCAAGACCTGCCCCGCCCCATACCTCCCGAGGATCTGATGGGGGATGGTCTTTCCACGTCGCGGCACCTTGATCAGACGCTTCTTGGCCGCCTCGATCCCCTTGCGGATCGCCTCGGGAACCTCGTGCGCCTTCCCCAGGCCGAGCCCGACATGCCCCGCTTGGTCCCCCACCGCCACGAGGGCGCTGAAGCTAAACCGGCGGCCACCCTTGACCACCTTCGCCACGCGGTTGATATGGATGACCCGCTCGGTCAGGTTGAGCGATTGGGGATCGATCTGCTCCGCCGCCACGATTTCCTCCGCTAATGCCGTCCCATCTTTCCCGCCCAATCAAGAACAGAACTGCGTGATGCCTAAATCAGGCCTGCTGACTTCGTTGGCTCGTTCCATGGGGAACGGCACTAAAAGCTCAGTCCTTTCCCCCGGGCCCCGGTCGCCAACGCCTTGACCCGCCCGTGAAACTTGTACCCGCCTCGGTCAAAGACGACCCGCCGAATCTCGCCCTTCAGTGCCTTCTCCGCCAGGATCTCCCCCACCACCTTGGCGGTATCGGCCTTCGCCCCCTTCACGCCGCGGCCCTTGCATTCCGGGGAGAGGCTCGAGGCGGCCACCAGCGTCCGCCCCTCCAGATCATTAATGATCTGTGCATAGATATGCCGATGCGACTTGAAGACGGACAGCCGAGGCTGCCCGGGCACCCCGAAAACCTTTTTCCGCACACGCCGGTGCCTCCGCTCCCGGCCACGGCGCTTCGCATTCCAAGCGATGACGCTCATGCCTTCGCCCCGGCCTTTCCCGCCTTCCGGCGAATCCGCTCGTCCACATACTTGACGCCTTTCCCCTTGTAAGGCTCGGGGGGCCTGAGGCTTCGGATCTTGGCGGCGAGCGCCCCCACCAACTGCCTATCAATCCCCGAAAGGGTGATCAGCGTCTGATGCTCCACGGTCGCATGAATGTCGGGGGGCAGGACGTAGACCACGGGATTCGTGTACCCCAGGCTCAGCGTGAGCACCTGACCCTGGATAGACGCGCGGTAGCCCACACCGCTGAGCTCGAGCTTCTTCTGAAATCCCTCGGTCACTCCTCGGATCATGTTCGCGATCAAGGCTCGCATCAGCCCATGCAGCGCCCGGTGAGATCTCTGATCGGTCGGACGCTCACAGACGACCTTGCCGTCTTCGACTCCAACGCGGATGGTGGGGTGCAGCTCAAGCTGAAGCTTGCCCTTGGGCCCCCGGACCTCCACGAGCCCCTTGTTTACGGAGACCTGAACATTGGCGGGGATACCAATCGGCAACCGACCAATCCGCGACATCGCCCCACTCCTCAAAACCGTGAACTAACCTTACCAGACGTAGCAGAGGACCTCGCCCCCCACTCCCTGCCTCCGCGCCTCCCGACCGGTCATGATCCCCTTGGAGGTCGAGAGGATCGCGATCCCCATGCCGCTGAGGACCCGAGGGAGCTTGCGCGCTCCGGTGTACACTCGCAGTCCTGGCTTGCTGGTCCGAACAATTCCGCGGAGAATCCGCTCATTGCCAGGGCCGTACCTGAGAGTCACGCGCAGGATCCCCTGCCTCTGGTCATCGATGACCTTGTAGTCATTGACGAACCCTTCTTCCTTCAGGATGCGCACGATCTGCACCTTCAGCCGCGAGGAGGGAATGTCTACCTTCTCATGTCCCGCGGCATTGGCGTTCCGAAGGCGCGTCAACGCGTCCGCGATCGGATCGGTCAACATGAAAACCTCGCGTTCAGGGTTGAGGGCTCAGGGTTCATGGACAACCTCACCCGCTTCCCAGACTCTGAACTCTGAATCATGAACTATGAACCCCGTAGCTACCAGCTCGCCTTGGTGACACCAGGAATCTCCCCCCGGAGGGCCAACATGCGGAAGCAGATCCGGCACATCGCAAATCGCCGGAGATAGCTGCGCGGTCGGCCGCAGAGCCGGCACCGGTAATATCCCCGGACCCGAAATTTCGGCTTCCGCTGCGCCTTCAAGACGAGGGCCTTTTTTGCCACGAACCTCCCCCTCAGGACCGAAAAGGAAATCCCACCTGCTCGAGCAGGACCTTCGCTTCTTCGTCGTTCCGCGCGGTGGTGTGGATACAGATATCCATCCCCCGCACCATATCGACCTTGTCGTATTTCACCTCGGGAAAGATGAGCTGCTCCTTGACCCCGAGCGCATAATTCCCGCGGCCATCGAATGAATGCGGAGAGATCCCTCGAAAGTCGCGGATCCTCGGGAGAGCCACATTGAGAAATCGGTCCAGGAACTCGTACATCCGGTCCCCCCGCAGCGTCACCTTGCAGCCGATGGGCATCCCGGTCCGGAGCTTGAAGCTCGCCTCGGATTTCTTCGCTCGTGTGACGACCGGCCGCTGTCCCGAGATCGCCGCCAGCTCCTCGACCGCACTGTCGATGACCTTGACATTCGCCACTGCCTCCC
Source organism: Candidatus Methylomirabilota bacterium (assembly GCA_022615475.1). Taxonomy (GTDB): domain Bacteria; phylum Methylomirabilota; class Methylomirabilia; order Methylomirabilales; family CSP1-5; genus CSP1-5. The sequence continues at coordinate 8,482 of JAKEGQ010000201.1, forward strand.
CGAGTCCCATGTTGATCACGACCTTTTCCAGTCGAGGAACCTGAAGGACGTTCTTGTAGCCGAACCGCTTCATGAGGGCGGGCACCATTTGCTGGCGATACCGTTCCCGGAGGCGGGCCGGCGTCCTGGGCGCGGCTGGCTTCGGTTCCGCTGCCGGAGCCTTTTCGGCCGTCCTTTTCTCCTTCTCCTTCCCCTTTTCCTTCGCCTTTTCCTTCGCCTTCTCCGTCATCTTAGTCTACAGCCTCCCCGCACTCCTTGCAGACGCGAACCTTCCGTCCGTCGGCGAGGAAGCTGTGCCCGGTTCGCACCGGCCGGTCACACCGTGCGCAGACGACCATCACATTGGAGACGTGCAGTGGCGCTTCCCTCTCGACGATCCCCCCGTGCGGGGTCTTCCCTCCCGGACGGGTGTGGCGCTTGATGATATTGATCTTCTCGACCACCACAGCGCTTCGCTTCAGGATGACCCTGAGGACCTTCCCCCGCTTCCCTCGTTCCTTTCCGGCGATGACCATGACCAGGTCATTCTTGTGGACCGGTAACACCCTCCGGACCGCCATGTCGCCCCTTCCCCCTTCGGTGGGCTCCCCCGAGACCCCTTCAGACGACCTCCGGGGCCAGGGACATGATCTTCATGAACTGCTTTTCGCGAAGCTCCCGGGCGACGGGCCCAAAGATCCGGGTCCCCACCGGATTGTTCTGTTCGTTGATGAGGACCGCCGCATTCCGGTCGAACTTGATGTAGGAGCCGTCGGGACGCCGGAGTTCCTTGGCCGTCCGCACCACCACCGCCCGGACCACGTCCCCCTTCTTGACCGATCCCTCGGGGATGGCCTCCTTGACGTTCGCCACGATCACGTCCCCGATTCGCCCATAGCGCTTTGCCGAACCGCCAAGGACCTTGATCACCGAGATCCGCTTGGCCCCAGAGTTATCCGCCACATCCAAGATCGTCCTGAGCCCGACCATGACTTTTCACCGTCATCACAAGAAGTCCACACCGTCAAACCGAACCTGGATCACAGCGGGTGGCGCCGCCCGCGAACCGGCGCGGGAAGCAGCCCTCAATGCCTCACACGGCCTTTTGAAGGATCTCGACGACCCGCCACCGCTTGTCTCGACTCAAGGGACGGGTCTCCATGACCTTGACCCGGTCCCCCACCCGGCAGCTCTGCTCCTCGTCGTGGGCCTTGACCTTGGTCCGTCGGCGGACCAATTTATTATATTGCCGGTGCCGAAAGAATCGTTCCACGGAAACCACGACGGTTTTCTGCATGCGATCGCTGACCACCGTCCCCACAAACACCTTACGCTGGCCGCGCGGTTCCACTTAGCTTGCCTCCCTGCCGCCCGCACCCTGCTCTGCTGTCCGCTCCCGAAGGATGGTCTCGACACGGGCGATGTCCCGGCGGATCTGACGAAGGCGGACAGGGTTTTCCAGCTGCGCGACGGCCTTCCGCATCTTCAACCGGAAAAGATCTTCTCGAAGGTCGCCCCGCTTCTGCTGGAGCTCCTCAATGCTCAGTTCCCGAAGCTCCTTGGCCTTCATCGTCCCCCCGCCTCCTTCGACCGCATCACAAACTTGGTGGCGACGGACAGCTTGTGCGCCGCAAGACGCATGGCCTCCCGGGCCTCAGTTTCGGTGACCCCCTCCATCTCGTATAGGATTCGGCCCGGCTTCACGACTGCAACCCAGCCCTCCACCGCCCCCTTGCCCTTTCCCATCCGTGTCTCAGCTGGCTTCTTGGTGACCGGTTTGTCGGGGAAGATGCGGATCCACACCTTTCCACCCCGCTTGACATAGCGGGTAATGGACCGCCGCGCTGCCTCGATCTCCCGGTTCGTCACCCAGGCGGGCTCCACGGCCTTGAGGCCGTACTCGCCAAAGGTCAGCGCCGTCCCCCCCTTGGACACCCCCCGCATCCGCCCCCGCTGCTGCTTGCGGTACTTGGTTTTTTTGGGCATCAACATGGACGATCCCTACCCCGCAGCCGCGGGCTTTCTCCGTCGCCGCTCCCGCCCCTCGGGGACTGGCTCCGGGCGCTTGTCCGCAACGGCTGCACCCGTCTCCGGCAGGACCTCGCCGTGAAAGATCCACGCCTTCACCCCGATCCTCCCGTATGTCGTTCGCGCCTCGGCCAGGCCGAAATCGATATCGGCGCGCAAGGTGTGGAGCGGTACCCGTCCTTCTCGATACCATTCGGTTCGAGCGATCTCGGCTCCCGCCAGCCGCCCCGAGACCATGACCTTGACCCCCTGGGCCCCCAGTCGTAGGGACGACTGCACCGCCTTCTTCATGGCCCGCCGGAAGGCAACCCGTCTCTCCAGTTGGGCCGCGATGTTCTCCGCTACCAGCTGCGCGTCCGTTTCTGCCTTGCGGACCTCGGTGATATCGAGTTGGATCTCCTTCCGGGTCATGGCCGCCAGCTCCTGGCGGAGCTTGTCGACCTCGGCACCCTTCCTGCCGATGATGATCCCGGGCCGGGAGGCGTGCACGATGATCCGGAGCTGATTGGCCTTGCGCTCGAACTCAATGCGAGAGACGCCGGCGTGATAGAGCCGCTCCTTGAGGTACCGGCGGATCTTGAGATCCTCGTGGAGCTGATCGGCATACGATCGGGCCGCGAACCAGCGCGACTTCCAGCCCTTGATGTATCCCAAACGGAACCCTGTGGGGTGTACCTTCTGACCCATTACGATTCCCCTCGCTACGACGCCGGACGTTCGTCGAGGACGATAGTAATATGGCTCGTCCGTTTCCGGATCGGAGTGGCTCTGCCCATGGCCCTCGGGGTAAACCGCTTCCACCGGGGGCCCTCATTGACAAAGGCCGCCTTCACATACAGACGATCCACGTCCCTGACCCCGTGGTTATGCTGCGCATTGGCCATCGCCGACCGGAGCACCTTCCCGATAACTCGTGCCGCCCGCTTCGGCGTGAACCGGATGATGGTTACCGCCTGCTGCACATCCCGCCCGCGGATCAGATCGATGACCAACCGGGCCTTCCGGGGTGGCACCCTGACAAACTTGAGTATCGCGCGCGTCTCCATGGCCTCTCCCGCCCTCGGCTCGTCCGTTACTTGAGAGCGGTGGATTTCGCCGTGGGTCCGCTGTGCGCCCGGAACGTCCGGGTGGCGGCGAACTCACCCAGCTTATGGCCTACCATGTTCTCGGTCACGTAGATGGGAATGAATTTCTTCCCGTTATGCACCGCCAGCGTGTGTCCCACGAATTCCGGGGTGATGGTGGATCGACGCGACCAGGTCTTGATGACCTTGCGATCGTGGCTTCGATTCATCTCTTCTATCTTCTGGGTCAACTTCGGATCGACGTACGGCCCCTTCTTCAGCGATCGCCCCATCTTCTCACCTCTGGCTGTCGGCCATCAGTGGTCAGCTGTCAGCCAAACAAAGGAACCCTCTTCACCTCTTTGCTGACTGCTGACTGCTGCTTTATTTGCGCCGAGCGACGATCTCGCGGTCAGACCGCTTCCCCTTCTTCCGCGTCTTGTACCCCTTGGTCGGTTTGCCCCAGGGAGTGCACGGATGTCGTCCTCCCGAACTCTTCCCCTCACCACCCCCCAGCGGATGATCGTGGGGGTTCATGGCCACCCCCCGGACCGATGGCCGGATCCCGAGCCAGCGGGAGCGGCCCGCCTTTCCCACCGAGATATTTTCGTGCTCGATATTTCCCACCTGGCCGAGGGTCGCCATGCAATCGACGTCGACCTTCCGCACCTCTCCCGACGGAAGCTTGAGCAGGGCGCGATCGCCCTCCTTGGCCACCAGTTGAGCCGAGGCCCCAGCGCTCCGACAGAGCTGTGCCCCCTTGCCCTTCCAGAGCTCGATGTTGTGGATCACCGACCCCACAGGGATCTGCCTGAGGGGAAGGGCATTGCCCGGGTTGAGCTCCGCCTGGGGGCCCGACATGATCTCCGCCCCGACCTGGAGTCCCTCGGGGGAGAGGATGTACCGCTTCTCCCCATCGGCGTAGCGGAGCAGCGCGATCCGTGCCGATCGGTTCGGATCGTACTCGATGCTCACGACGGTCGCCGGCACGCCCGCCTTCTCCCGCTTGAAGTCTACGAGCCGGTACCTTCGCTTGTGTCCGCCCCCCTTGTGACGGGTCGTGATCCGCCCCTGGGCGTTCCGCCCGCCCGTCTTCCGGAGGGGAGCCAACAGTCCCTTGGGAGCTCGCGTCTCGCTGAGCCCCTCAAAGGTGGATACCGACTGGAAGCGACGACCCGGTGACGTCGGCTTGTAATTCTTGATTCCCATCTCTTTCGCTCGATCGCTCCGCGCTTTGAGCGGCTGGGAAGCCAGAAGGCCGGAACGCTTGGAAGCCTCTCTGCTCCTTGCGTCCTACCGTCCTAGCTTTCCAGCGGCCTAGGCGCCTTCAAAGAACTCGATGCTGTGTCCCTCTTTCAGGGTGACAATGGCCTTCTTCCAATCGGGCGTACGCCCCGCAAAACGGCCCAGGCGCTTTACCCTCCCTCGCATGGCCACGGTGTGGACGGCCGCGACCTTCACGTTGAAGAGGACCTCCACCGCCTTCTTCACCTCTATCTTGTTCGCCCGCCGATCTACCTCAAAGCAATACTTGTTCTGCTCCTTCAGTGCCGTTCCCTTCTCGGTGACGGCGGGGCGGCGGATGACCTCATGCGGTTCCCTCATGGCGTGAGCGCCTCCTCGACCTTCACAAGTGCCTCCCGGGTAAACAGGATGGCATCAGCACCAAGCACATCCGAGACGTTCACGCCCCACGCAGGGAGGATCTTCACCCCCGAGAGGTTCCGGGCAGATTTCTCCACCGCCTCCTCCCTTTGCGGTGTCACCACCAAGACCTTGCCGGTCAGGCCCAAACCTCGTAGGAGTCCCTGGAAGCTCTTCGTGCTCGGGCGATCCATGCTCAAGTCTTCCAAGACCTGGACCTCTCGGGCCGCGACCTTGGCAGAGAGAGCGCCGCGGAGGGCTTCCCGGCGCACGATCCGGGGCAAGTCGAAACTCCAATCCTTCGGCTTCGGACCGTGAATGATCCCCCCGTGCCGCCAGAGCGGTGAGCGGTTGCTCCCGGCGCGCGCCCGGCCCGTGCCCTTCTGGCGCCACGGCTTCTTCCCACCGCCTGAGACCTCAGAACGCCCTTTGGTCGAGGCGGTGCCTCGTCGCTGTCTCGCCCGCTGCCAGCGGACGGCCTCGTGGAGCAGGTGTCCCCTCACCGGCGCCGCAAAAACGGCGGGTGACAGGGTCACCTCATCCACCTTCTCATTCTGGGCGTTCACGACATCGAGGGTCCGAGACATTGCGCCTCCCGCTCGGCTCTCATTCCTGCTTCGCTTTCTTTGCGTCAGAAACTTTGCCCTGGCTTTCAACACCGGTGCCTTTGCCCGTCTTCCGCACGGCGACGAGTCCACCCTGAGGCCCGGGGACCGCCCCCCGAATCAGCAGGAGGTTTCGACCGGGATCGCTCCGCACGACTCGGAGTCCCCGAATCGTCACCTGTGCCCCTCCCATTCGTCCGGGCATATGGTGTCCCTTGAAAACCCGGGAGGGAAAGGAGGAGGCGCCGATCGATCCCGGGGCGCGGTAGAACATCGACCCGTGGGTCTTGGCGCCACCGCGATAGCCCCAGCGTTTCACTCCTCCCTGAAATCCCCGCCCCTTTGATGTTCCGGTGACCACCACCTCCTCGCCGTCGGCAAAGAGGCTCACCGTCAGGGTTTGGCCTACTCCGTACTCAGCCGCTGAATGAAGCCGCATCTCCTCCAGATGCCGCATGGGGGGAACCTTTGCCTTGGCGAAGTGCCCGGCAAGCGGCTTGGAGACGTGTTTCGGCTTCTCCGAAAGGTAGGCCACCTGGATCGCTTCGTAGCCGTCTGTGGCCACCGTCTTTTTTTGCACGATGATACACGGGCCGGCCTCTACCACCGTGACGGGAATCACCCGGCCCTCCCCATCGAAGACCTGGGTCATCCCTACCTTTCGACCGAGAAGCCCGATTCCCATCCGCATCGTCAGTGTCCGATGTCCGATGTCCGATGTCCTAAGTCAGGGGGTCCTCTTTCGACCTCGGACTTCGGACCACGGAGGTCGGACGCTAGAGTTTGATTTCAACATCCACGCCGGCGGGTAGATCGAGCCGCATCAATGCGTCGACGGTCTGGGGTGTCGGCCGCAGAATGTCCAGCAGGCGAACATGAATGCGAATCTCGAACTGCTCCCGGGATTTCTTATCCACATGGGGCGAGCGCAGCACGGTATACCGGCTGATCTTCGATGGCAGGGGAATCGGTCCCGAGACTCCGGCCCCTGTCCGCTCGGCCGTGCTCACGATCTCCTTGGCGGACTGATCCAGAATCCGATGGTCGTACGCCTTCAGCCGTATCCGAATCCGCTGCGCGTCCATGTCCTTCTCTTCTACACCACGATCTCACGACGCCGCCCACAGGCTGGCGCCGCTGCCTACGTAATGATCTCGCTCACCACCCCGGCGCCCACGGTCTTGCCCCCCTCCCGGATGGCGAAGCGGAGCTCCTTCTCGAGCGCGATGGGCTGGATGAGCTC
>JAKEGQ010000026.1 GCA_022615475.1 Candidatus Methylomirabilota bacterium
AATGGAATTCGTCGATCTCAAGGTCGAACGACGGACCGGCACGGGAAAGAGCGTCGCGCGCAGGCTTCGTCAGCAGGGCCGGATCCCTGCCATCGTGTACGGAGAGGGAGAACCAATCCCCGTCGCGGCAGACCCGAAGAGTCTGCTGAAGGCCCTCAGGACGGAAGCGGGCGAGAACGTCATCCTCAACCTCACGATCGTGGATACCGATGAGGTCACCCGAAAGGCAATGGTGAAGGGGGTGCAGGTCGACCCCGTGAGCGGCATCGTGCTTCACGCGGATTTCCTGGCGATATCTATGGAGCGGCCGATTGAGGTTGGGGTGCCGGTGGATCTCATGGGCGTGGCGAGAGGGGTCAAGGAGGAAGGGGGGATCGTCGAGCAGATCCTGCGGGAGCTCAAGGTGAAGTGTCTGCCAAGCGCCATCCCCGACAGGATCCAGCTCGATATCTCTACGCTGAGCATGGGAGATGTCGTTCATGTCAAGGATCTGGCGATCCCGGGTGGGGTCGAACTCTTGACCGACACGGAGCAGGTGGTAGTGACGGTGGCGGCAGCGCCGGTGGAGGAGGTCGCCGTGCCCGTGGCCGCAGAGGCCGTAGCCCCCGAGGCTGCCGAAGCCCCGCCAGAGGAGGGAGCCGCCAAGGAGGGGGCCAAACCCGGTGCCGCCAAGGCGGCCGGCAAGCCCGGTGCGGCCAAGGAGGCGGCCAAACCCGGTGCCGCGGCGGAGGCTCCAGGGAAGCCGTCAGCCAAGGGACGGCCCGAGAAGGAGTGAAGGTAGGCATTGTGGCTCATCGTCGGCCTGGGAAACCCGGGACCCGAATATGCGCGCAGCCGTCACAACGTGGGCTTCATGGTCTTGGACGAGCTGGCGCGGCGGTGGAACCGACCAATCACAGGTCGCCGCTGGGAGAGTCTGTACGCGGAGGAGACGCGGCGGGATGAAACGATCGCCCTCATCAAGCCCCTCTCCTTCATGAATGAGAGCGGCAGGCCGGTCAAGGCGTGGCTGGAAGGGACGTCGGTCCCTCCAGAGAGGCTCGTGGTCATTCATGACGATCTCGATCTCGCCTTTGGGCGGATCAAGGTCGTCGCCAAGGGAGGACACGGCGGGCACCGCGGGGTCCGTTTCATCCAACAGGCCATAGAGACGGCGGGCTTCCCCCGGGTGCGGGTAGGCATCGGTCGGTCGGAGGTGGGGGACGAGGTGACATTCGTCCTGAACCCCTTTGATGAGGCCGAGGCTCGGCTCCTTCCCGACCTCATCAGCCGCGCAGCCGACGCCGCCGAGGAGATTGTCGAGCGGGGTGTGGCATCGGCCATGAATCGGTTTAACGTCCGGAGGCGCGCGGAAGCGTGTGGTGAGCCTGCCGAATCCACGCGTGCTGAGCGTGTCGAATCCACAGCGGAGGAGGTGGACGGGTGTCAGAGTACGAGGTGATCGTCATCTACGAGGCGGGATTGACGGAGGAGGCGCTCGAGGCTCAGGTAGAGTTGTTTCGGGGATTCCTCGATCGTGAACGGGCTGAGCTGCTCGAGGTCCAGAAGTGGGGGAGACGCCGCCTGGCGTACGAGATCAAGAAAAAGCGGGAGGGCTCCTACATTTTCTTCCGGGTCAAGGGCAAGCCCACCTTCCCCCAGGCCGTGGACCGGCAGCTCAAATTTTCCGAGGTCGTTCTCCGGCATCTGGCGGTCAGGGTCGAACGGGCCGCAGGCGAGAAGGCAACCACGGGAGCCACAGCCAGTGGGGCGGAACGGGAGGGATCGTAAGGCATGGCGAACTTCAACAGGGTCATCCTTGTCGGAAATCTGACCCGAGACCCGGAGCTCCGATACACGCCGAGCGGGACACCGGTCTGCAGCTTTGATCTGGCCCTCAATCGGACTTATACCACGCAGGCGGGAGAGCGTCGGGATGAAGTGTGTTACATCACCATCGTCTCCTGGGGGAAGCAGGCTGAGACGTGCAAAGAGTACCTGAAAAAAGGGAGAGCGACCTTGGTCGAGGGGCGTCTGACCCAACGCTCGTGGGAGACACCCGAGGGGCAGAAGCGATCGAAGCACGAAGTGGTGGCGGACCGCGTCCAGTTCCTCGGGGGCCGCAGAGACTCAGAGGAAGAGGCGGCTCCGGCCCCTGCCCCCGCAGAGGACGAGGCTCCTTTCTAAAGTAAACGCACTTACTGCGTGTACTTTGGCGCAATGGAGCAGTGGTTCGACACGCTCACCACCATCGAGCCGAACATGGGGAGAAACCAATGACGGTGGTCAAGCGACGGAAGAGCTTTCGTCGGCAGAAGGTCTGCAAGTTCTGCGTGGACAAGGTGGAACAGGTCGACTACAAGGACGTCCGACGCCTCCGGAGCTTCGTGACGGAGCGCGGGAGGATCCTGCCGCGGCGGATCTCGGGCACCTGCGCCCCCCACCAGCGACAGCTCACGGTGGCCGTCAAGCGCGCCCGCAACATCGCCCTGCTCCCGTTCGTCGCCGATATCAGTTAGGGGGAGTCCCATGAAGGTGATCCTGATGCAAGCGGTTCCCCATCTGGGTCAGGCGGGGGACCAGGTGGATGTGGCCAGGGGCTATGCCCGGAACTATCTCATCCCGAGGAAGCTCGCCGTGGAGGCGACCGCGTCGCACCTCCGCTCCCTGCAACAGCTCAAGGCGGAGGGGAAACAGCGGGAGGACCGGCTCAAGCAGGAGGCCGACAGCGTCGCGGAACGGCTCCGCAGTCTCACCCTCACCTTCGCCCGGGCGACGGGGGATCAGGATCGTCTCTTTGGGTCCGTGACCAGTAGCGATATTGCCGAAGCGCTCGCCGCGCAGGGGGTCAGCCTCGACCGCAAGAAGATCGTGTTGAAAGAGCCGATCAAGGCCGTGGGGAGGTATGCCGTGCCTGTACGACTCCACCGGGACACCGCGGCCGAGATCCAGGTTCAGGTCGTGAGTGAGTCGGGTCCGGTGGTCTTCTAGGACCGTTCCAACTATTTTCGCCAAGGCGAGGCAGTTCCCTACGTGCTCTGGAGCGAACGAGACAGGCGACTCCTGAAGACACGATTCGTAGGATTCCTATTAGGCAGGCACAATAAGTTGGAACGGCACCAGAGGGGCCGCCAGCGTGGCTCAACGTTCTCCAAAGACCGCCCTTGAAAGGGTTCCACCTCAGAACGTCGAGGCGGAAGCCGCCGTCCTCGGGGCGGTCCTCCTGGATCGGGATGCACTGGTCAAGGCGTTCGAGGTCCTTCGCCCGGAGCATTTCTACCGAGAAACCCATCAGAGGATCTTCACCGCCTGCCAGGAGCTCTTCGAGCGGAACGAGCCGGTCGACCTCATCACCCTCGCCAATGAACTGACCCGCCGTCAGCAGCTTGAGCCGATGGGCGGCAGTCCATATCTCGCCTCGTTAGTCGAGGCGGTTCCGACGGCTGCCAACGTTCTGTATCACGCGTCGATCGTGAGGGGTAAGGCCCTCCTGCGTGAGCTGATCGGCGCGTGCACGTCGGTCATCTCCTCCTGCTACGAAGAGGCGGAGCCGACGGAGACGGTGCTAGACCGGGCAGAAACCCGAGTCTTCGACGTCTCCAAGGATCGGATCCGCCCCTCGTTCCGGCCCATCAAGTCTCTCCTCAAATCCACCTTCGAGGATATCGAGCGACTGTACAGCCGCCAGGGGCAGGTCACGGGCGTTCCGACTGGGTTTACCGATCTCGATCATCTCACCGGGGGTCTCCAACATGCAGACCTGATCATCATTGCCGGGCGGCCCTCCATGGGGAAGACCAGTTTCGCCCTGAGTATGTCGATGCACGCCGCGATGGAGGAGAGGGTTCCGACCGGAATCTTCAGCCTCGAGATGTCCATGAATCATGTGGTGCAGCGCATGCTCTGTGCCGAGGCGAGGGTCGAGGCCTATCGCCTCCGGACCGGCCGCCTCGGCGATAAAGATTGGCCAAAGCTGACCACCGCAGCAGGGCGGCTCTCGGAGGCTCCCATTCATATCGACGATTCGGCGAGCATGAATGTCTTGGAGTTAAGAGCCAAGGCCCGCCGGGTCAAGGCCGAGCACGGCATTGGGCTTCTGGTCATCGACTATCTGCAGCTGCTCAAGGGGGGAGGACGATACGAGAGTCGGCAGCAGGAGATGACGGAGATCTGCCGGTCCCTCAAGTCGTTGGCGAAGGAGCTCGAGATTCCCATTGTGGCCTTGTCCCAGCTTTCGAGGGCTGTCGAAGCCCGAGAAGATAAGAAACCGCAGCTGGCTGATCTGCGCGAGTCAGGAGCCATTGAGCAGGACGCGGACCTGGTGGCCTTCATCTACCGGCCAGGTTATTACAAGGCTCTCAGGAGTCCCGAGGCTGAGGAGAATTACGAGGCGGAGCTCATTGTCGCGAAGCAGCGGAACGGGCCCACCGACACGGTTCAGCTCATCTTCCGACGGGAATACATGCGGTTCGAGAATGCAGAGAAGACCCGGACCGCTCCCTTGCATTGACCTTGCCCTTCATCTGAGTCATTCGCCCTCCCCTGGGGCCTCCGCGAGGTGCGACCAACGACACGCGGGTGGGTCGCCGCGCAAGGACCGCTATGGCGAAGATCAGGACCCATTTCGAGTGTCAGCAGTGCGGGTATCAGGCTCCTCGGTGGATGGGGCGCTGTCCGGAGTGCGGGAACTGGGGGAGCCTGCTGGAGGAGCATGGGGGTACGGGCAAGGGGCAGGGCGTGGGAGTCCGGGGTCCGTCGGCTTCTCCGATGCCGGTCACCGAGGTCGAACGGCCCGCTCTCGCCCGAATCCCCACCGGCTTCCCAGAGGTGGACCGAACGTTGGGCGGGGGAATGGTCCCCGGCTCGGTGGTCCTCATCGGGGGTGACCCTGGAATCGGCAAGTCGACGTTGCTGCTCCAGGTCGCGGCGCGCCTCGCCAGCCAGGGGCGCAAGGCCCTCTACGTTTCGGGGGAGGAGTCGACCGAGCAGATCCGCGTCCGTGCTGAGCGGATCGGCGCCATGTCCCCCCATCTGTATCTCGCCGCCGAGACGCTCCTGGAGGCGATCATCGACCATGGGGAGCGGATCAGGCCGGATATCCTGATCCTGGATTCCATCCAGACGACCTCTGCGGGAGCCCTCGAGTCACCCCCGGGGAGCATCAGTCAGGTGCGCGAGGTGGCAGGCCGCCTCCTCACCCTGAGCAAGGAACGGGGGATCACCACGTGCCTCATCGGCCACGTGACCAAGGAGGGATCCTTCGCAGGCCCCAAGGCCCTGGAGCACATCGTCGATACCGTGATCTATTTTGAAGGCGAGCAACAACACGCCTATCGGATCCTTCGGGTCACCAAAAACCGGTTCGGTTCCACCCACGAGATCGGCATCTTCGAGATGACCGAGGCGGGACTCAGCGAGGTGGGCAACCCCTCTCGGATCTTCTTGGCTGAGCGGGCTCAGGGGATCACTGGCTCGGCGGTCGTCGTGACCATGGAGGGGACTCGCCCGCTGCTGGTGGAGATTCAGGCCCTGGTAGCCCCGACCCATGCCAGCTTCCCGCGCCGGGTGGTGACAGGGGCGGATCTCAACCGGGTGGCGATTCTGTTGGCGGTCCTGGAGAAGCGCGTGGGGATGCCCCTGTCCACCTGTGATGTTTTCGTCAATGTCGCGGGCGGGGTGCGGATCACCGAGCCCGCGGCCGACCTGGGTATCGTGGCCGCGGTGGCCAGCAGCCTCCGCAACGCTCCCCTGGACCCTCGCATGGTCTGCTTTGGTGAGGTCGGGTTGACCGGAGAGATCCGGGCGGTTCGGCACGCCGCTCAAAGACTCCACGAGGCCCGGCAACTCGGCTTTGCGCGGTGCGTCCTCCCCGAGACGAACGAGGGGAAACCGCGCGAGACAGGAATAGAGACCATCGGTCTGCGCACGGTGGATGCCATGATGCATGTGCTCTTCCCGTGACACCCAAAGAAGATTTTGACTGATCGGAGGATTTCTAGTATCCTGGAGTTGGAGAAGCTTACGATGCCCCATATGTTCTGTGTCGGGAAGAAGGTCGTCTATCCTGCCCAGGGTGTCGCCCTGATCGAGGCCATTGAGGAGAAGGTGGTCTCGGGCTGTCGGCAGTCGTTTTATATCCTACGGGTCTTAGGTAACGATACCACCATCATGATCCCAACCCACAATGCCACGCTGGTCGGCCTCCGCGAGGTGATCGGTCGTTCGGAGATTCCCAGGGTCATGGAGATCCTCCGACGGAAGGACGTCGACATCTCCCCCAACTGGAACCGACGGTTCAAGGATAACTGGGAGCGGATCAAGTCGGGGTCCCTGTACGAGATGGCGCTGGTCCTCCGGAAACTGGTCGTCCTCCAGAAGGAGCGGCATCTTTCGTTCGGTGAGAAGAAGATGCTCGAAAACGTTCGGCAGCTCATTGTGAGCGAGATCGCCATCGCGGCGGGGATTGACCATCGGGAGGCGGACGGGATGGTCGAGAAGACCATTGCCACGGCATGAAAGTCGGGTGAGGGAGGTGGTGTCTTCACGGGAGGTGAATGGTGATGTCAGGACAGATGCTCCGAGGGCTCTTTGTGGTCCTCTGCGGTCTCGCCGGGGGTGCGGCGGGATCGGCTTTCGGATCCGAGAGCTCGTATATGCTGGTCGGTGTGGCCGCAGGGGTGGCTGCGGGGCTAGGCGCGCTACTGGCGGAGCGGGTGCTGAGGCGGGTCCAGGGTAGGGTCCTCATCAGCGGCATTGTTGGTCTCGTTATCGGACTCCTTCTCGCCCGGTTCCTCCTGGACAGCGTGGCGGCCTTCTTAGAACCCTCCCCTCAGGCGGTCAGGATCTCAGTGGGGCTCCTCGTCATGGTTGCCGCGGGCTACGTCGCCACGGCGGTGGCGGTCGAGAAGGGGCGGGGACTCAGCGTCCTCAACCTGGTCCGGGCGGTGAAAGAGCAGCCCGGCGTTGAACGGAATAAGATCCTCGACACTTCGGTCATCATTGACGGCCGGATCGCCGACATCTGTGAGACGGGCTTTATCGAGGGGACGCTGATCATCCCCCAGTTCGTCCTCCGGGAACTCCAACACATCGCGGACTCCTCGGATCCGATCAAGCGGAATCGGGGACGGCGTGGGCTCGACATCCTGCAGAAGATCCAGAAGAACCCCAACGTGCAGGTGAGGATCCACGACATGGATTTCCCCGATATCCGGGACGTCGATGGAAAGCTCGTGGCGATGGCCAAGGCGTTAACAGCCAAGGTGGTGACCAACGACTTCAACCTGAATAAAGTGGCTGAACTCTATGGGGTGCCGGTGCTGAATATCAACGAGTTGACGAATGCCCTGCGACCCGTGGTCCTCCCCGGGGAGGAGATTCGGGTCTACGTCCTCAAGGAAGGGAAAGAGTATAACCAGGGGGTGGCCTATCTGGATGACGGGACCATGGTCGTCATCGACAGTGGCCGCCGGCATATCGGGCAGACCGTCGATGTGTGTGTGACCTCGGTGCTCCAGACGACGGCGGGGCGCATGATCTTTTCCCGGCTCAAAGAAGAGGCCGAAGTCGCGTGACGTCCGCCGACATCCACCGCTGTCTGCGATCGGCACGGGCCCGGGTGGTCCTGACGGTGGGTTGCTGAGCGTATGGGGAATGTGACGGCGATCGTGCCGGCTGGAGGCCTGGGCCGTCGGGCGGGAGGCGATGTCCCGAAACAGTTCCTCCTCCTCCGGGGAATACCCATCCTGACCCGGACGCTGCTGCGCCTGACCGCCTCAGGGCTCATTGACGCGCTGATCGTGGTGGTTCCGCCTGGGGCCGAGGAGTGGTGCCGCAAGCACGTTCTTGCCCCCTATCCGCTTCCTCCCACTATCGAGATTGTTCCCGGGGGAGTCGAGCGTCAAGAGTCGGTGTTCCGGGGTCTGCAGAGGGTGACGGCGGAAACGCGGCTGGTGGTCATCCATGACGCCGTTCGCCCGTTCGTCTCGCCCGATCTCCTTCGTGGGACGATCGAGGCCGCCCGGAGCTTTGGAGCCGCGGTGGCTGCGGTTCCGGCTGTCGAGACGGTCAAGGTGGTGGAGGGCGGATTCGTCCGGGATACACCATCCCGAGACCGCCTTTGGATCGCCCAGACCCCCCAAGCCTTTCACAGGGATCTAATCCAGGAGGCGTATCGGCGGGCCGCGGCTGATGGGTTTCGGGGGACCGACGACGCTATGCTCATGGAACGGCTTGGGATCAAGGTTAAGGTGGTCCCCGGTGATCCCGAGAACATCAAGATCACGACAGGTGAGGATCTTGAGCGAGCGGGGCAGATCCTCAGCCGCTGGGAGGGGGCGGGATGCGGATCGGCATCGGCTACGACATTCATCCCCTGGTCCCCGGACGCCCGCTGATTCTCGGGGGAATCGAGATCCCGTTCGAGAAGGGACTCGACGGTCACTCGGACGCCGATGTCCTCACCCATGCCGTCATTGATGCGGTCCTGGGCGCCGCGGGCGAGGGGGACATCGGTCACCACTTTGGGACGAGTGATCCGCGGTACCAGGGAGTCCGGAGTCTCGACCTTCTGGAAGCGAGCTGGCGGCGGCTGGAGGCCAAAGGCTTCCGCGTCGGGAACATCGATGCGACCCTGGTCGCCGAGGCGCCCCGGCTGAGTCCGTATCTGAGAGGGATGGCAGCCAAGTTAGCCCAAGTCTTGAATATGGAGGCGGCCCGGATCAACATCAAGCCGACGACGGCCAAGGGGTTGGGCCCCCTGGGATCCGGGGAAGGGATCGCCTGCCTCACCGTTGCCCTGTTGATCGAGGCGGGCGACGGGGAGAGGTGAAGGAGCATTGCTTGGGACTCAGGATCCACAACACCCTCACCCGGCAGAAGGAGTCCTTCGAGCCGCTCATCCCCGGGGAGGTGCGGATGTACGTCTGCGGGATTACGGCGTACGATCTCTCCCACCTCGGCCACGCCCGGTCCGCGCTGGTCTTTGACGTCATCCGCCGGTATCTCGAGTTCACCGGCTATCGGGTCCGCTTCGTCCGCAACTTCACCGATGTGGACGACAAGATCATCAACCGGGCCGAGAAGGATGGCGTGTCGGCGGCGGAAGTGTCAGGGCGGTACATCACCGAGTACCAGAAGGACATGGAGCGGCTCGGGGTCCTTTCTGCCAGCGTCGAGCCCAAGGCGACGGCGTATATTCCGCAGATGATCGCGTTGATCGAGCGATTGCTCGCCCGGGGTTTCGCCTATGTCGTCGACGGCGACGTCTTCTTTGAGGTGAGGAGGTTCCCGCGTTACGGGCGCCTCTCGGGCAGGAACCTCGACGAGCTGCTGGTCGGCGCGCGCGTCGAGGTGGACGAGCGCAAGCGCGATCCGCGCGACTTCGCCCTGTGGAAGTCGTCGAAGCCGGGTGAACCGTCGTGGGAGAGCCCGTGGGGGCCGGGACGGCCCGGGTGGCACATCGAGTGTTCGGCGATGTCGATGGAGCATCTCGGCTCCCCCTTCGACATCCATGGGGGCGGCGAGGATCTGATCTTCCCGCACCACGAGTGCGAGATTGCCCAATCAGAGGCGGCGACGGACACCCCTTTCGTGCACTATTGGGTCCACAATGGGTTTGTGCAGATCAACAAGGAAAAGATGTCCAAGTCCGTGGGAAATTTCTTCACGATCCGTGAGATCTTTGAGAAATCTCCGTACGGGGTGCCCGTCACGGCCGAGGCCCTTCGGTATTTTCTCCTGGCCACCCACTATCGGAGCCCCGTGGAGTTTTCCGACGATACCCTGTGGGAGGCCAAGCGGGCGCTCGATAGATTCTACGGACTGTTCCAGCGTCTTGACGAATCCTCGGGGGCGGCGGGGCCGGGGGACAAGCTGCTTCCCCCGCTGCTCGATCGACTGGGCGAGGGATTTCGTCAAGCGATGGACGATGACTTCAACACGCCGGGCGCCATTGCCCAGTTCCAGCTGCTTCGCGGGGAGCTCAACCGGTTGATCGATGCGGGGTTGTCCAGGAGGTCCGGTGAGCAGGCGCGCGAGCACTTTCGATCCTTTGGTCAGGTCCTAGGTCTCTTTCAGTCGTCGTGGCGGGAATGGGAATACGAGGGTGGACCTGCGAGGGCGGTCACCTTGACCGATGAAGAGATCGAACGAAAGCTTGCCGAACGCAACGAGGCCCGCCGACGAAAGGATTTCGCCAGGGCTGATGAGATCCGGGCGGAGCTGGCGGCGGGTGGGATCACGATCGAGGATCGGCCAGATGGCACCAGCCGGTGGAAGCGATGAGGCCTCCGAGGTCCTCTACGGCATTCATGCCGTCCGAGAAGCGCTGCGGGCAGGGACCCGACCGCTCTCGCGGATTCTGGTGTTGGGCCACGATCGGCAATTTGCGGACCTCGTTCGTCTGGCTCGGGGGGCTCGGGTGCCGGTCTCTGTCTCGCCAAGGCGCGCCCTGGATCGGCTCGTGCCGGATGGCAGGCATCAGGGTGTCATCGGGCTGATCGCAGCGAGGCGGTACGCCGAACCGGAGGACATGCTCGCCGCCGCACGCGCCCGTGGCGAGCCACCGTTTGTAGTAATCCTGGATGGGGTGGAAGACCCGCGAAACTTGGGTGCCGTGCTTCGAACCGCCGAGGCGGCGGGGGTCCATGGCGTGTTGATCCCCGAGCGACGGTCGGTTGGGTTGACGGGGACCGTTGCGAAGGCCGCGGCCGGTGCGCTTGAGCATCTTCAGGTCGGGCGCGTGCAGAATGTGTCCCGCGCGATCGAGGCGCTCAAAGCAGAGGGTCTCTGGGTCTATGCCTTGGATCCCGCCGCGCGCAAGGTGTACACGAGTCTTGATCTCACGGGGCCGGTGGCCCTCGTTCTTGGCGGGGAAGGCAAGGGTGTCCGGCCCGGGGTGCGGGAGAAGTGTGATGAGTGCGCCAGTATCCCGATGCTCGGGCACGTCACGTCGTTGAATGTGAGCGTGGCGGCCAGCGTCATCATGTACGAGGTCCTGCGACAGCGGAGGTCAGGGACGTAAATCTATGAAAAATAGCGAATATTGGCACGAAGATTGCTCTCACATGCCTCAACTCACCTAAAACCGTCCTTTCCACGGTTTCCGCCGAGAGGGGGCAAAAAATTTTCCTTTGCTCCTGGAAACATTCAGCCTTATAATAGGGGTTTGCCGCTGGCGTAGCTCAGTCGGTAGAGCAGCTGATTTGTAATCAGCGGGTCAGGGGTTCAAATCCCTTCGCCAGCTCCAGGAGGATCGGGGTTATCCAACGAGCAGGGAGAGTGGGGGGTGCCGATCTATACGCTCCCGGCTCAGTTCCTTGGGCGAGTGCGGGGAGATACCCAAGCGGCCAACGGGGGCAGACTGTAAATCTGCTGGCGTACGCCTTCGGGGGTTCAAATCCTCCTCTCCCCACCAGGATCGGACATCCGAGGAAGGAAACCGGGATCCCTGCATGGCACCAGGCCGCAGGGAGAATCGTGGGGGGAGGGGCGAGTTCTGTCTTGGTCTCGTCCCGTGCCTTGGGATGCGGGAATAGCTCAGCGGTAGAGCGCGAGCCTTCCAAGCTCGGGGTCGCGGGTTCGAATCCCGTTTCCCGCTCCAGGTCGTTTCATCCGAAGGCGGCGACTGAGCAGGGGATCTCCGGCAGGGGGATGGCGCGGCTCTGCCGGGTACCCCTGAGCCTGCTCTTCAATATTATATACGCGATTATATACGCGGCGACTCTCCTGGCTGCGCAGGATTTTGCGACGCACAACCAACGGGGGGTCGACCTGAGCGCGCAGGGGAGGCATCGGGAGGCCATTGCCGAGCTTGAGAAGGCCTTGGCCCTTGCGCCGGCGAACCCTGTGGTTCGCCGGAATCTGGCCCATGCGCACGGCAACGTTGCAACGTCCCTCCTTCAGGAACGGACGTTTCGGGATGCCGCGGCTGAGTATCAGGCGGCGATCGACCTCTACAGTGAGGAGCCGCGGTTTCACATGGGGCTAGGCGTGGCGCTCCTCGGGCTGAGGGAGGCGGACCGGGCTATAGACGCTTTGAGGCGGGCCCGGGACCTCAATCCGAAAGAGGGCCAGGTATACAGGCTCTTGGGAGAGGCATACTACCAGCGGGGCGATATCAGGCAGGCAGTCGGCGCTTGGGAAGAGGGGCTGAGAATCCGCCCGGGGGATCGGGACCTCGAGCGACTGGTCGCCCAGGCCGAAGGGGAACGGAAGGTTGACGAGGAGTATCATCGTCGCCTCGGCCACCACTTCACGCTGCGGTACGTGGGGGAGGTTCGCGAAGAGCTTGGGCGGGAGATTTTGCAACTGCTCGAGCGCGCCTACGAAGAGGTGGGGTACAACCTGAATCACTTCCCCCGGCAGGAGGTCGAGGTCATTGTCTACTCCGACGCCGACTTTCAGAGGGTCACCGGTCTTCCGGGTTGGGTTCATGGGGCCTTTGACGAGCGGGGCGGGCGGATTCGAATCCCCGTCCGCGGGATCAAAGAGGCGAGCGATCTGCGAGGGCTCCTGTACCATGAGTACACCCATGTGGTGGTTCGGGAGATTACGGGCGGGAGGGTTCCCACCTGGTTGAACGAGGGGCTCGCCCAGATCGAGCAGCGGACCCCCATGGATGGTGCTGTCGGATCGATCCGGCAGCTCGCGGCGGCGGGGAAGCTCCCGTCGCTCCAGAGTCTGAAGGATCCCTTTGTAGGGCTCTCGGGCCCGGAGGCAAACGTGGCGTACGCGGTCAGTTACGCCGCCACGAAGTACCTCGTCGATCGGTGGAGCCTCTGGGACGTCCAGCTGCTCCTTCGACGGCTTGGCGACGGGGTGTCCTTCGACGTCGCCCTGAAGGAGGCCACGCGGCTGACACTCGCAGACTTTGAACGCGAGTGGGTCAGATCGGTCGGTCGGGGAGAGTGAACACGGGATGGGCAGGCTCATCCTGAATCATTCCGGCGCCCACGTAGCTCAGTTGGTCAGAGCGCGTCCTTGGTAAGGACGAGGTCACCAGTTCGATTCTGGTCGTGGGCTCCAAGCGGGAATGATGATAGAGGGATCGCACGGGTCTTAATAATAAGGAAGCAATAGGGAGGCAGTGGGGAAAGGGGAGGGTTCACCCATGGCCAAGCAAAAATTCGCGCGGACCAAAGAGCACGTCAACGTCGGGACCATCGGCCACATTGACCATGGCAAGACGACCCTGACCGCGGCCATCACCAA
>JAKEGQ010000202.1 GCA_022615475.1 Candidatus Methylomirabilota bacterium
ACCCTCGCGGAGTACACCTTGGATTATGAACCCCGCACCTGACCGCCGCACCGGACAACTCGACTTGGAGAAAGCGGACGTTTTGAACTTGGAGCAACACCGAGAGTGCAATTGACACCCCCCCCTGTGGTCTGTTAGGTTAGCGGCAGATGTGAGGATCAACGGTTGCAATGACGATAAAAGAGCGGGTCGAGACCGTGCGGGCGCGGATCGCGGCGGCGGCCTTGCGGACGGGCCGAGATCCGGGGCAGGTCCTTGTCGTAGCCGTGGCGAAGGGCTTTCCAGTCTCCACCATTGAGGAGGCGATCGCCGCTGGTATCAGCGATATCGGAGAGAATCGGGTCCAGGAGGCAAAGGCCAAGATCGCCGAGATCAATGCCCCCTGCCGGTGGCACATGGTGGGACACCTGCAGACCAACAAGGCGCGACTGGCGGTGCGGCTCTTTGAGTGGATCCACTCCCTCGATTCGTGGAGGCTTGCGCAGGAGCTGGATAGAGCGGGATCTACCCTGGGCAAGCGGGTCCGAACGTTGATCGAAGTGAACGTCGCCGACGAACCGACCAAGACCGGAGTGACCGCAATCGAACTCCTTCCTCTGCTCGACAGAGTAGGGTCTTTGCCACAGGTGAGCATTGAAGGGTTGATGGCCATGCCCCCTTTCGATCTGGACCCCGACAGGGTCCGGCCCTACTTTCGGCGGTTGACCCGGCTCCGGGAGGAGGCGGCCTCGCGCTTCCCCGAGCTGAGTCTGAGGCATCTCTCCATGGGCATGAGCCACGACTTCGAGGTTGCCGTGGAGGAAGGGGCGACCATGGTCCGGATCGGGACAGCCATCTTCGGGGCCCGACCTCAGGGGTAGCAGCCGAGAGACCGGGGACGGGAGACCGGAGACTCTAGTCTCAAGACATTCCCTGACTGCCGATAGCTGGTAGCGTTATTTATAAGGAGGAGCGCGATGCAGATCTTTATGGATAGCGCCAGCGTGAAGATGATCCGGGACGCTGTGCAGCACGGGTTGATCGACGGGGTGACCACCAATCCGTCCCTGATCGCCAAAGAGGGGGCAGACTTCCGGAAGGTGGTCGAGGAGATCTGCCGGATCGTTCCGGGCCCGGTCAGCGTTGAGGTGGTCGGCAAGACCTACGAAGAGATGATGGCCGAAGGGCGGGAAATCGCCAAGATCGCCGATAACGTCGTGGTGAAGATACCGATGCTCAAAGAGGGGCTGAGGGCGGTCCGGGATCTCTCCAGCGACGGCATCCGCGTCAATGTGACCCTGGTCTTTTCAGCGACACAGGGCCTCCTCGCGGCCAAGGCGGGGGCGACCTTTGTGAGCCCTTTTGTCGGACGCCTGGACGATCACGCGCATGTCGGCATGGATGTCGTCCGGGACCTCGTCGCGATCTATAAGACGTATGGCCTCCCTGCACAGGTCTTGGCCGCCAGTATCCGGCACCCCCGCCATGTGGTTGAGGCCGCCCTGGTGGGCGCCCATGTGGTTACAATCCCTCCTCCCGTCCTCGAGCAGCTCGTGAAACACCCCCTCACCGACGTCGGACTCGAACGGTTTTTGGCCGACTGGCAGAAGGTCCCGCAGGGGATTTTCGGCCTCCCCAGGTAGGGGCGCCCTCCGAGCGGCTCCGGGGGTCTCCGGCCCCCGGTTTCATTTTTTACTTGACAAGAATAGAACGAGATTTTACATTACCCACGCCTTGTTAGCTCCACCAGGCGCGGGGCGCCTACACGCATAAACACATCCTTCTCGGTCAGAAAGCCCGATCGCCGTAGACGAGATCCCGGCAACGGGAACCCTCACGGAGCCAAGTCCCGTGTAGCACGCAGGCGGACGGATGGCTCATCGCCGCAAGGAAAAATCAGAGTACATCGTCCAGTCCGTCGACCGGGCGCTGGATATCCTTGAGGCCTTTAACTACCAGCAGGAAGAGTTAGGCGTAACCGAGCTGAGCCAGAAGCTCGGGCTCCACAAAAACAATGTTTTCCGTTTACTCGCCACGCTGGAATGCCGGGGGTATATCGAGCAGGACAAGAGGACCGGGAACTACCGGTTGGGGATCAAGACCTTCGAGGTGGCCAATATCTTCGTCCACCATCTGGGCCTGAGAAGGCAGGCCCGCCCCATCCTGGAGGACCTGGTGAATCGGTGTGATGAAACCGCGTATCTCGCGATCCTCGATGGTCCCGAAGTGGTGTACGTCCTGATGCATGAGACCTCCCAAACGGTTCGGATCGTCCCGCGACTCGGACATCGTCTGCCCGCGTACTGCACCGCCTCTGGCAAGGTCCAGCTTGCCTACGAGTCCCGGGACCATCTGGTCGAGGTCTTTGAGGGCCATGTCCTGAAGAAGCACACGCCACACACCATCGATAACTTTGACAAGCTGGTCACGCATCTCAAAGAAGTCGCCCGGATCGGCTATGCGGTGGACGACGAGGAGCTGGAAGAGGGGGTCCGGTGTGTCGCTGCGCCGGTCAGAGATTACTCGCACCGGGTCGTGGCCGGCGTGGGGCTCTCGGGACCGGTCCCGCGGTTTTCCCTGGAGCGGATCGAGAAGGACCTGGTCCCCCTCGTGAAGGAGGCGGCGAGCAAGCTCTCACAGCGCCTGGGGTACGAAGT
>JAKEGQ010000203.1 GCA_022615475.1 Candidatus Methylomirabilota bacterium
AGGAGGGTGCGTAAGTGTTCTTTGAGTCGGGCGGGGGTCCAGACAGACTCTGCAGCCTGTCGCAGCCTCGCCTCCTCCTCGGCGGACGCCCGGGCTGCCACAACGCTTCTCGCCATCTGGGCAACCTCTCTGGTCAACGGCTCAAAGATATCCCCGTCAGGGAAGTGAAGTGGTTCGGCGGTCTTATCCGTGCGGAGCCTCTTCATCCAGTCCGCCAACTTGGCGACCGACCCGACAATGCTCCAGCGGACCACAAAGAGTGTGATAAGGGAGATCAAGAGTGCCTGGACCAGAAAGCCGACGAAGTTATTTTTCCAGATTCGGAAGAGATGGTCCTGGAGGTACGTCGCATCGTAGAAGATGACCAATGCGCCAGCGACTGCAACTTCGCGGTGGAGGGGGAGGGCATAGAGATACATCCTCGTGTTCCCAATTTGGGTAAAAGCTCCCGTGCCGCGATCTGCATTCATGGCATCAGGGACGAGGGAGGGGATCGATGGGAGCTGAGAAGCGAGCGCCGGGGTGATGGCAATGAGTTGGTCCTTGGAATCGTACACAGCGACTCCGGCTAGTCGCTCTCGGTTGCCGAATTGCTCCACAATTTGCTGAAGCCGTGCGGCTTGAGGCTGCTTCACCAAAGGCTCAATCGTCTCCCTGAGATTCTCGGCGAGCAGTGAGGTGCGACGATCGAGATCCCGCCTTAACCCTTCCTTCTCCTGCTGTACCTGCCAAAGAGTCAGCAGGAAGGCAATGGCGCTGACGACGACAACGATCGAAAGGACAATCCGAAACGTGATTCGCACAGGGTTTCCCTCCAGACGACCGAGGAGAAACGAGTGACTCGTCTCTCCTCAATTTTTAGTTTACCCCTGTATCCCCCTGCGGTGTCAAGCGATTTGCGCCAGGGGGCGCGGGACGATCCACGAACGATCTCCTCCGTGATTGACAGCCCGCTGATGGGGTTGGTACTTTTCAAGAAAAGTTCGGGAGTCGATATGAAAGTAACGGAGATTCCACGACTGACGGTGGAGGATCTGAAGGCACGGCTCGATCGAGGAGATGCGTTGATCCTTGTGGATGTCCGGAAGGAATCGGTCTACGCCCGCGGCCACATCCCTGGGGCGACCTGCGTTCCCGTCACTGATTTCGCAGCGCACATCGCTCGACTTCCGGCCGGGAAATCACTCGTCTTCTATTGAACCTGACCCGAGGAGAAATCAGCCGCCCGGGTGGCGGCCGCGGCGCAGGAGAAGGGCTTTCGTGAGGTCGTCGTACTCCGGGGAGGGCTTGAGGCCTGGCGACAGGCGGGCTATCCGATAGAGCCGGGGTAATCCCTCACGCCGCGGAAGAAACAAAGCCTCAGGCCGCGTTCTGGCGCCATGGGGGCGCGACGGCTCCAAGCGCTACCGGCAGTTCTGCACCTTGATCTCGAAGAGCTTCGGCCAGAGCTTGCCGGTCACGAACAGGCGATCGCGAGCGGCGTCGTACGCGATCCCATTAAGTACCGCTTCGGGTTGGAGCTGATGAACGCCAGGCAGAAGCCCCTTCAGATCGATCCAGGCAGTGACCCGGCCTGATGCTGTCGAGATCCGAGCGATCCGATCGGTGTGCCATACGTTCGCGTACACCTCATCGCGAACGTACTCCAGTTCGTTGAGGTCCCTGACCGGAACGCCACCGTCCGTCACGACGACCCGCCCCACTTCACGTAACGTCTCTGGATCGAGGAACCGAAGGCTCTCACTCCCGTCGCTCAGAATCAAGCGTGTTCGATCGTGTGTAAGACCCCACCCTTCGCCAGGGTAGCTGAACGTGCCTTGCAGTTTGAATGTCGCGAGATCGTACAAGAAGCCGACTCTGGATTCCCAGGTCAACTGAATCAGCCGGTTGCCCCAATCGGTCAGGCCTTCGGCGAAGTACTGCGGATCGAGGGATACCTGCTGGATTACCGCCCCAGTCTCCAGCTTTACCTTGCGCAGAGTCGACTGCCCATTAAGCCCGGTACTCTCAAACAAGAATCCGTCGCGGTAGATCAAACCCTGCGTGTAAGCCTTGGGGTCGTGAGGATATGTGTTGACGATCTGGTACCCGCACACGGGGATGCGGCCTTGGGCGGCTACCACCGAGACGTGTGCGGCGTGGCACGTCGCCAAGCCTACCAATGCACTCGCGTAAAGCCGCTCTCGCACGCTCATGAATTATGGAATCCGGCTTGAGTGGACTAGTCAGCCTACCTCGCTCGCAAAAACCTCTAAGAATTGCGGATCAGGCTACGGTGATTCGGTTCCACTTCAGGCAATCGGTGCAGACAACGTGTTGCAGACGAGGATTGTGGCGGGCTTGGACCAGTCCGAACCGGTCCTTCCCTTCTTCTCCTCGTGCCCCCTCCCGACCGCAGAAATTGCATTGCAGGCCACGATCGGGGGACACATAGGCAACCAAGATCCAGGGGCTTCGCCGCGGCGGCACCTCTGGGGCTTTCATCACCCGTCTGAAGCCTGCCAGCAACCGATCCCAGAATCCTGCCATCTCTCCTACACTTCGAGATCCGTCCACCGCAAAAGATCCCGGAACAGGGACCGCCCCTCTTGGTGCCAGGTGAGCGGAGGAACCTGCATCCTGCCGATGGGACAAATTCGGTTGACCCCGGCCTGGCCTAACCCACCCGCTATCGTCCCGATCCTCTCCGGGACGACTGCCACGCCCGCAGCCTGAAGATACGGCCGCCACGATCGAAGCAGGTCCCCCACCTCGGAGAGATCTGCCACCGGCTTGATCAAGACGGTTCGGTGGAGACAAGAAGGGATGAACGTCGGATCGGCGTCGTAGATGAGGGTCCAGTCGAGCCCCTGCGTACTTGCGAAGAGGGCGACCTCTTTTCCGGCCAGCCCTTGCGCCTCATAGTTGGCCCGAAATCTCCGAACCCTGGCCGCCTCTTCTGAGGTGAGCGGCCCCGGCGGAAGTTGCCTCGCCCACCTCGCCATAGCCGTCCCCATCAGTTCGGCAAACTCTTTCGGGCCGACCCTCCCCCCCTCTTCCACATAAAAGAGATGTGGAGAGAGGCATCCCTGCTGGTCGAAGAGGGAGGTATCGTACGCCGCACGGTCCGCGACCTCCTCCGCCCTCGACAGAACCTCCCGGCCAATCAGACCGAAGCTCACGCGATGCCCGTGACCGATGAATCGGCATCGGACGCGCCCCTGAAGCTCGTGGATCGTCTGCTCGCTGCCATAGGCGATGACCAGCTCAGCGCGCTCAAAAGCCACGGATTCCAGTTCGGTCCGTCCGCCGCTCCACCAGAGGACGGCCAGGCACTCGCCAATCTCCGGGTCTGCCCGAGCGACCGAGGCCGCCCACAGTGCGGGAAAGAGCGGCTCTGCCGAGGCAGTCTTGATCAGGTTGGCCGATCCGAGGAGCGTCGCCGCAATAATTCCCGGGAGCCCTATCCCGAGGATGTTCCCAGCCAGCACGTGTGTGATCAGGGCAGGGCTGTGCGCACGGCTCAGTTGCAGCCCCAGATGCACAAACCCCTCCAGGGCCTCTTCGTCCCCGATTCCCTGGAGGAGCTCGTGAAAGGCATCCGCCGTGTATCCCTCGCACAACAGGTCCAGGCCGTGGGCCACCATGGCGGGTGAGAATCGAGTGGTCGCAGGCAGCGCGGCCTCAGCCTCCCGACGAAAGAGGTCGCTGCGATCCTGCCACCGGCGAAAGACCTCCGCGAGGATCTCGGCGATCTCTTGGCCCTTGCGCTTCCGGAGGCGCTCCCGGGCCCCCTCGAGATGCCCGGCCACCTCGGTGAGGAGCGTCGGCGTGATGCGCGGGACTTCCAGCGTCACCGCACCAACGGAGCGAGTTTCGGTCTCATATCCGGATACCGTTCGGGGGAGATGATAGGCGGCTACCTTCATTGCCTTCTTTCAAGCTCCTCGGCGGTTAAAGAGCAGCCCCGCGCCTCGGCCCCGGGCACTCGGCCAATCACCTCAAAGCCCTCTGCGACCCTGTATCCCAGATCTTCGGTCTCGATCGCCAGCACCGATCCGCAGTTGGCGAGATCATAGTGGGTGAGGAGCCCCACCTGACCGTCCGGGACCTCCTCAAGCGTCGTGGGATCGAGGATGCGCGTCCGAACCCAGGGAGGGACCTCTTTGAACCGAACGCCCGAATGACCCAGCCATCGATTCTTCAATGGGTTGTCGTAAAATTGGGAACCCATCTCGGTCATACCGTATTCGTTGATGCACAGCACCTCGGGAATCCCGAGAATCTTTTCATAGAGGCGCAACAGCTCGTCCCGCGAGAGTTCGCGGGATCGTCCCTTGAAACCTCCAGTATCCATCAGACGACTCCCCTCAGGGAGCTGAAACGTCCATCCCTTCTGAAGGCACACATCGAGGAAATGGACGAAGGCGAACGAGGACCCGAGAAGGCAGACCCGGTCTTGCCGTGACTCGGCCTCGCGCAACGCGCGAATCAGCCTGGTGAGATCCATCCCCGTCTCGCCGACGAAATGTGCGCTCCCTTCGCCCCCGTAGGTTTCCCTCACTACCCCGAGCATATGGGAGAGAGAAGATGTAGGGGAAAGGTCCGGGGAAGGAGCGAGGATGAGCATCCGAGGCCGCAGCCCGTCGGGAAGGAGATAGGCGGCGAAGCTTTTCAGGAGAGACGCATGGTACACGTCGAGCCAGGGAAATCCGTGCTGCCCTCGCCGATCTCCACCCTGGCTCGTCCCGCTGGTCAGGAAGACATGTTCGGGCGGGGCGCAGGTCGGATCCAGAAACTTGAAGGCAGCCGTGGGGAGTGCAGGAATGTCGTCCCAGCGGACTATCGTATCCGGCGTGACCCCTCGTCGATCGCAGAAACGTCGATAGGCCGGATTCCTCTGGTACTGAAAAGCGAAGACCTCCAGGGCGAGCCCTTCAAAGGCCTTGTCGGTTGTCCCTCGAATGAACTCCAGTACACGCTCGATGAGAGGCTCTCGCACTCCGTCGTCCCCCCCTCGTGCTCCTCAGTCCTCAGCCCTCGAACCTCTGACTCGCCATGCGGAGGCTCTCCCCCAAGATCTCGACCGCCCGATCGCAGAGGTCCTGCGACACCACCAGGGGCGGTGCGATGCGGATGACCCCGTCGGCGTAAAGAAAGTCCCCCACGAGCAAGTCACGCTCTAACGTCAAGCGAAGGATGGCCCGCGTCAGAGATGGCTCATCGAGGACCATCCCCAGAAGGAGCCCGATGCCTACAACCTCCTTTACCCCTTCCAGCCGCGAAAGTGCAGCGCGCAGGTACCCTCCCGTGGTCTCGGCATTCTTCAAAAGCCCCTGCTGCTCGATGTGGCGAAGGGCGGCAAGGCCCGCGGCACACGAGACGGGGTGGCCGCCGAAGGTCGTTACATGGGCAAAGGGGGGATCGGCCGAGAGGGTGCGCATCAGCGCTTGACGCGCGATGAAGGCACCCATGGGCATCCCACCCCCGACCGCCTTGGCCAGCACCAAGCAGTCCGGAACCACTTCCCAGTGCTCGCACGCAAACCACCGTCCGGTGCGGCCAATGCCGGTCTGAACCTCATCCAGGATCAACAATGCGCCAACTTCGCGGCAGCGGGCCCTCAGCGTGGGCAGAAAGTCGGGGCCCGGGACGCGCACCCCTGCCTCTCCCTGGATCGGCTCCACTACGACCCCCGCCACCCGCTCGTCGATGGCATCCAAGGCGGCGCAGACGTCGAAGGGAAGCACATGCACGTCGGGCAGGAGCGGCTCGAACGGTTTTTGATAGCGGGCCACGCCCGAGATCGACAGGGCCCCAAGGGTATCCCCGTGGTATCCCCCGGCAAAGGCGACCACTCGCGTCCGGCCCGTCGCCTTGCGGCAGAGCTTGATTGCTCCCTCGATGGCCTCCGCCCCGCTGTTACAGAAAAAAGTCATCGAGAGATCGCCTGGAGCGATCTCGGCAAGGCGCTTGGCCAACGCGACCTGCGCCTCTTGCACCATCTCGCCATAGACCATCACGTGGAGATGCCGCTCGACCTGGGTCCTGATCGCCCGCAACACCTCCGGACAGCCGTGGCCCACATTGCTCACCCCGATGCCCGAGACGAAGTCGAGGATGCTCTTCCCGTCGCGTGTCTGCAAGAAGCACCCCTCCGCCCGCTCGATGATGAGCCCGAGCGGTTCAGCTGATGTGGGACACAGGTATCGCCGAAAGTCGTTGTAGAGGTTGCTCATGGCTGGGTGTTCGGTGTTAGGTCTCGGGTGTTAGGTATTGGGCGACAGCCCTCAATGCTCATTGCTCGGCGCTCAGTCCTCGGTCGGTCGCCGGTCTCCCGTCTCCGGTCTCATGGTCTCACTGCTGACCGCTGTCGGCTGATTGCTGCCTGCCGATTTCGTCCAATGCGAGTCCGATCTCCTCCCGAACCTCGGGGACGGTCTCCTGGGCGGATGCCCGTTCGAGTCCCTCGCGAGCCGCACCCCCCCCGATCTGCCCTAACGCCCATGCGGCGTGACCTCGGACCAGCGGATCCGGATCTTCCAGGAGGGCCTGCGTGAGGGCCGGGACCGCTTCGGCCCGCCGGAGGTTGCCCAACGCCACCGCGACGTTTCTCAGCAGCCCCCGCCGCTTCGCCCGGCGAATGGCGCTCCCCTTGAACCGGCGCCGAAACTCCTCCTCGGTCAAAGTCAGCAGCGGGATGAGATCGGGTGCATACTGCCCTTCGCGCGGCCAGAAACGCTCTTCGGAACTGGGCCTGGCCTTTGCGTTGTACGGACAGACGTCCTGACAGATGTCACAACCGAAGATATGATCCCCGACCAACGGGCGCATGTCGCGAGGCATGCTGCCCTTCAGCTCAATGGTGAGATAGGAAATGCAGCGTCGGGAGTCCAGGACATAGGGCCCAACCAATGCGCCCGTCGGGCAGGCCCGGATGCACAGGTCGCATCCCCCGCACCGATCGCGGATCGGCCGGTCGCTCTCGAGATCGACGCTGAGGAACAGCTCGCCGAGAAAGAACCAGGAGCCTCGGCGGGGATGGATAATCGTGGTGTTCTTCCCGATCCAACCGACCCCGGCCAGCGAGCTAAAGTCCCGTTCGAGAACCGGGCCGGTATCGACATACGCCCGTCCTTCGACGGACTCCCCCATCTCGGCTCGTATCCTCGCCAGGAGCTTTTCTAGATCATCCTCCATAATCTCGTGGTAGTCGTCTCCCCAGGCATAGCGCGAGATCCAACCACGGAGCCCATCCTGGGGCGCATCCTCTCGGTGCAGGGGGGCGTGGTAGTTGAGCGCCACCGACACGATGGACTTTGCCCACGGGAGAAAACCTCCTGGGTGCAGGCGTGCCGCTCTGCCCCGCTCGAGATAGGCCATCTCGCCCCCAAAGCCCCGCCTCAGCCACTCGGCGAACGACTCGCCGTGAGGGGGCGGGATGACCGGCGAGATGCCGACCAGATCAAAACCGACCTCGCGCGCCAGTTCCTTGACGCGCCGGGAAAGACGTTCTCGCTCCGGCAGCGTTCCCACGAAGCCCTCCAGAGGTCACAGTATGCCACAAGACGTCCCCCTGGCAAAGCAACTCGCACCCGCCTTTGCCTCACGACGTGCTGGCTAAATCCTCATGGGATATGTTACCCTTCTGGCGCATTCCTAAGGACACGGTTATGGATGGGACAAGGGTAAGGGCAGTCCTGGAGGCGGTGCGAGACGGGAAGCTCTCCACCGAGGATGCCCTCGAACGGTTGAAGGTCTTGCCATTCGAGGAGCTGGGCTTCGCGACCCTGGACAGCCACCGGAGCCTGCGCCAGGGTTTCCCCGAAGTCCTCTTCTGCCCCGGCAAGACGATCGAGCAGATCACGGCAATCGCCGAACGGTTAGTCCATCAGCACGGCAGCCTCCTGGCCACGCGGGCCAGCGAAGAGGTGTATGGCGCCATTGCGAAGGTCGATCGGTCCGCCGAGTACAACGTGCTGGCGCGCACCGCTGTGGTCCGCCGAGGGCAGACGCCATCGACCACAGGGACCGTCCTGGTGATGAGCGCCGGGACCGCCGACATCCCCGTCGCCGAGGAGGCGGCCGTGACCGCAGACTTCTTGGGAAGCCGGGTCGAAAAGCAGTATGATGTCGGGGTTGCAGGACTGCATCGGATTCTCAATAAATGGACCGAGCTCCACGCGGCCCGGGTCCTCGTCGTGGTGGCGGGAATGGATGGCGTCCTCCCCAGCGTGGTGGGGGGGCTCACGGCGAAACCGCTGATCGCCGTTCCCACGAGCATCGGTTATGGGGCGAGCTTCGGCGGCATGTCGGCCCTTCTCACCATGCTCAATTCCTGCGCCTCAGGCACGGCGGTGGTGGGCATTGACAACGGCTTTGGGGCCGGCGTGCTCGCCCACCGGATCAACGTCTTAGGGGAGAAATGAAGCTGTCAGCCGTCGGCGATCAGCGGTCAGCACGGAAATCTTTCTTCACTGCCGATAGCTGATGGCTGATTGCTGACAGCTCAAAGTCGACATGCGGATTGCCTACTTCGACTGCTTCAGCGGCTGCAGCGGCGACATGATCCTGGGGGCACTGGTAGATGCCGGACTTTCCTTGGATGTGCTCCGGTCTGAGATTGCACGGCTCAAGCTTCCGGGCGTGGATCTCAAGGCAGAGAAGGTCAGGCGCGGCGCCCTGATCGGGACCCGGGTCCAGGTCATCACGCCTCCAGACCCGTGTCCCCATCGCCATCTTTCCGACATTCTCACCCTCCTCGAAAGAAGCGACCTCCCTGAGACGACCCTGGCACCGGTCCGCCGGATTTTCGAGCGACTGGGAGAAGCCGAGGCGGCTGTCCACGGCGTTCCCGTGGAGCGGATTCACTTCCATGAAATAGGGGCCGTGGACACGATTGTCGATGTGACAGGGGCCATTGTTGGGCTGAACGCGCTCGAAATTCGGGAGATCTATGCCTCGGCGCTGAACCTGGGTGGAGGGAGGATCCAGACGGCCCACGGCGATCTCCCGGTACCGGCGCCGGGGACCGCCCATCTTCTTCGAGAGGTTCCGGTCTATGGAAGCCCGGTCGAGGCCGAGCTGACCACACCGACGGGGGCGGCCGTCGTCTCGACCCTGGCGAAGGCGTTCGGGCCGCTCCCTCCGCTGCAGATCAGTCAGGTCGGCTACGGGGCGGGCAGCCTGGATCTCGCCCGCCGGCCGAACCTCCTCCGGCTGATCGTCGGTGAAAGGATCGACGACCTCGACAGGGATGACGTGACGGTCGTCGAGGCGAACATTGATGATATGAACCCCCAGCTCTTCGAGCCACTCATGGAGGCGCTCTTTGCAGCGGGGGCCCTCGATGTGTTCCTCACCCCGATCATCATGAAGAAGTCCCGGCCCGCCACGGTCATCTCGGCCATCGTTCCCGCCGGCCTCGAGGAGGGCATCGGGCCGATCCTCTTAAGCTACAGCAGCACCTTTGGCATCCGATTCCGTAGAATGCAGCGGCAGACGCTTCCGCGGGAGCTACTGACGGTGGAGACCCCCTTTGGCCAGGTGCGCGTCAAAGTGGGCCGACTTCAGGGCCACCCGATCCACCTGGCCCCCGAATACGACGATTGTCGACGCCTGGCCGAGATCGGCAGGCTCCCACCGGCCGAGATCATGACGGCAGCCGTCGAGGCAGCGCGCGCCATGTTGCAATTATCTCGTCCCGGTTTTTTCCTTGACAGAGGGACCGGGGGAGGATAACTTCGCGGGGCATTTCCG
>JAKEGQ010000204.1 GCA_022615475.1 Candidatus Methylomirabilota bacterium
GATAGGTCGCGAACTCCGACATGTTGCTGTCGCCCACGATGACGTGCAACCGGCGGTACTTCTCCTCGTCGGCGTGGGGTTCGTCACGGGTGTTGATGATGCCGCGGGAGCTCGTGGTGGCGCCCGAGATCTCCTGGTAGATGTGCTGCGCCCGCTGGGAGATGTAGTAGTGGTTCCCCGCCCTGGTCCGCAGGACCTTGCCCGCCCCCGCGTAGACCTGCCGGGTGACAAAGAAGGGAATCAGGAGCTCGGCCAGCTTGTGGAAGTTGACCGATCGCTCCACCAGGTAGTTCTCGTGACAGCCGTAGGTGTTCCCAACCGAGTCGGTGTTGTTCTTGAAGATGTAGATCTCGCAATAGATCCCATTCTCCCGGAGCTTCCGCTCCGCGGCATACAGGAGCTCCTCCACGATCCGCTCCCCGGCCTTGTCGTGAATCACCAGGTCCAGGGGGTTGTCGCACTCGGGGGTCGCATATTCCGGGTGACAGCCGGTATCCTGATAGAGGCGGGCCCCGTTCCGGAGGAAGTCATTCGTCCCCCGCTGACGGGAGACGACCTTTTCAAACAGATATCCGAGGGCGCTCTCGACCGAGAGGTTCAGCTTCCCGCCGAGCGACGAGGAGATAAGCCCGTATTCATTCTCGAGTCCGAAGATCCTCGTCTGCATGACACGCTGTCCGGCGTCCCACACCGCCCGTGAGGCACCCGACGGGCCGTCCCCTACGACTCCAAGTCGCCCGCCAGGCCAACCAACTCGGCGGCGGTGAACCGGCGGAACCTCCGGCCGGGATGGGACCGATCCAGGATCGCCACCTCGAGGTTGTGAGCCCGGACCTTCTGATTCGCCGAGGCCTCCAGGGCCTTGACCGCCAGCTTGAGCGAGGCCTCGAGGGTGGTCCCCTCCTCGTACTTCTCCTTCAGATACAGCCGCAGCTCTTCCGCCTGCCCGCCGATGCTCGCGTATCCCCGCTCGTCGGCGATGGCCCCATCGAACGAGATCCGGTACATCTCGTCCTGAGCCGTCGCCTCCCCCACCTCCACCACGAGGATCTCCACCTCGAGCGGCTTCATCTCCTGGCTGAAGATGTTCCCGATGGTCTGAGAGTAGGCATTGGCCAGAGATTTGGCGGTGACATCCTCGCGGCCGTAGGCGTACCCCTTGAGATCAGCATAACGGATGCCCGCCTTGCGCAGATTCTCAAACTCACTATACTTGCCGGCGCCGGCAAAGGCGATCCGATCATAGACCTCCGAGATCTTGTTCAGCGACGAACTCGGGTTCTCCGCCACAAGGAGCATCCCCTGCTTTCCGGCCAGCGCGATGATTGACTTCCCCTTCGTGATGCCTTTCCGGGCATACTCCGCCTTGTCCTGCATCATCTGCTCGGGGGAGACGTAGAATGGAAGGGGCATCTCAGTGGCTCCTCGGCCTCGCCTCCATGATCCGCTGGCAGACGGCCCGCACCTGGTCTTCCTGAACGTCAAGGATCCCCTGGGCGGTCACCGTCTTGACCGTGGGGAAGATCCCGCGGACGAAATCGGGTCCTGCCGTGCCGATATCCTCTTCGGCCGCGTCGTACAGGGCCTCGAGCGCGCTGTGAATCGCCGCTCCCTCGTCCATCTCCGCCCGATGCTGCTTCTTCATGCTGGCGCGGGCGTGCGACCCCCCGGACCCCGTGGCATGGTATTCGGCCTCCTCGTATCTCCCACCGGTCACGTCGTACTTATAGATCTTCCCCTCGTCCCGGCGGCGGTCGTAGCCCACAAAGATCGGGATGACCACCAGCCCCTGCAGGGCCATCGGAAAATTCATCTTGACCATCTGTGAAAGCTTGTTCGCCTTTCCCTCGGTGCTCAGCTCGACCCCCTCCAGCTTCTCGTAGTGCTCCAGCTCTGTCTGGAAGAGGCGGGCCAGCTCGAGGCACGGCCCCGCCACGCCGGCGATGGCAATGGCCGAATGCTCGTCCGCCTTGAAGACCTTTTCGATCCGACGGGTCGCGATCTGGGTTCCCTCGGTCGCCTGGCGGTCTCCGGCGATGGCCACTCCATCCCGGTACTTCAGGGCCAGCACGGTGGTCCCTTTGGCGAGGGGCCCCAGCTCTTCGGGTGAGAAGTGAAGATGATCCCACCGGGTCAGGAGGAAGGGGAGACGCCCCGTAACGAGGTCGCAAAAACTCGAGCCGCTATACGACAGATCCAAGAACACCCCTATTCGCCCCCCCGCTGGACATAGTTTCTCACAAACTCCTCTGAATTCTCCTCGAGGACCTCGTCAATCTCGTCGATGACCTCGTCCATGCGCTCCTTGAGCTTCTTCCCCCGCTCCGTCGCAGACGCCTTCGGCTGGGCGTCATCACCCTTCGGGGGTTCCTTCGCCCGCTTCACCTTCCGCTCTTGTTCGCTCATGCGCACACCCCCTCAACCCGTGAGGTTATTGAAGAGCTCGCTCACGGTGTCGGATCGGTCTATGATCTCTTGAACCAGCTTGCGCGTCCCCCGGGTCGGCTCGGCCATGGGGACCTTCTTCACGGCGACCTCCCCGGTGTCGAACAAGAGGGAACTCCAGCTGGCCCCGTAGATCTGATCCCGGTACTTCCGAAGACACGTTCCGCGGAAGTAGGCTCGGGTATCAGGCGGCGGAAATTCGACCGCCTCCGCGATCTCCGCCTCGGTCACGACCCGCTCCACCAACCCCTGCCGCTCGAGGAGGTAGAAGAGACCTTTGTCCTGTCGGATATCGTGGAATTGGAGATCCAGCATCGAGATCCGCTGGTCTTCGAACCCCACCTTGCGCCGCTCCATGTAGGACCGGATGAGCTCCATCTTGATCACCC
>JAKEGQ010000027.1 GCA_022615475.1 Candidatus Methylomirabilota bacterium
ACCCTCAACGGGGTCACTCGCGAAGAGGCCTCGGGGCGCGTGGAGCAGATGTGCAAGAAACTCCTGGCGAATCCGGTGATCGAGGATTATCGGTTCGAGCTGGAGGAGGGATAGGTGCGATTCGGGATCATCGTCTTTCCCGGATCCAACTGTGAGCTCGACTGCCAGTGGGTGCTTGCAAAAGTCCTGGGGCAGCAGGCGGATCTCATCTGGCACAAAGAGAAGAAACTTAAGGACTACGACTGCCTCATCCTGCCGGGGGGCTTCGCCCACGGAGACTATCTCCGCACGGGGGCGATTGCGCGATTCTCGCCGGTCATGAAGGCGGTCGAGCGGTACGCTGAAGACGGCGGCCTGATCCTCGGCATCTGCAATGGATTTCAGGTGCTGTGCGAGGCCGGGCTCTTGCCGGGGGCGCTCCTGAGAAACACAAGCCTGGCCTTCATCTGCCGCCATGTCCACGTCCGCGTCGAGAACACGGCGACCCCCTTCACCACCGCGTGCCGCCCGGGCCAGGTCCTCCGTGTCCCGATCAATCACAACGAGGGGCGCTACTACGTTGACCCTGAAACCCTGCGGCAGCTCAACGAGAAGGGCCAGGTCATCCTCCGCTATGCGACAGCGGACGGGGAGATTACCGACGAAGTGAACCCCAATGGGTCGCTCGACAACATTGCTGGCATCTGCAACGAAAGAAGAAACGTCCTCGGCCTGATGCCGCACCCGGAGCGAGCCGCGGAGGCCCTGCTCGGGTCTACCGGCGGTCTCCTCCTGTTCGAGTCGATCGTGCGCTCTGGTCGAGCCGCCTCTCCCATGCCTCGGTGATCGCATGAAAGAGCCGACCATCACTCCAGAGATCATTGCCGCGCACAGCTTGACGCGTGAGGAGTACGAGCGGGTCGTGGCGATCCTGGGGCGGGAGCCGACCTATACGGAGCTGGGGATCTTCTCGGTCATGTGGTCGGAGCACTGTAGCTACAAAAGCTCCAGGGTGCATCTCCAGACCCTTCCCACCTCCGGCGCTGCCGTCCTGCAAGGGCCGGGGGAGAATGCCGGGGTGGTCGATCTAGGGGACGGTCTCGCTGCCGTCTTTAAGGTGGAGAGTCACAATCATCCCTCGTTCATCGAGCCGTACCAGGGTGCGGCGACCGGTGTGGGTGGGATCATCCGGGACATCTTCACCATGGGCGCCCGCCCGATTGCGCTGCTCGATTCCCTCCGCTTCGGCCCTCTGGCCGACGCGCGGAACCGGTATCTCATGGGCGGCGTGGTCGCCGGGATCTCGGGGTACGGCAACGCCGTGGGGGTTCCCACCGTCGGAGGCGAGGTGTGCTTTGCCGAGTGCTACAGCCATAACCCCCTCGTCAATGTCCTGTGCCTCGGGATCGCCCCGGTCGACAAGCTCTTCTATGGCCGCGCGGGCGGGATCGGCAACCCGGTCTTCTACGTGGGCACCAAGACCGGTCGGGACGGCATTCACGGCGCCACCATGGCTTCGGAGACCTTCGATGAAAAGAGCGAGGAACGCCGCCCCACGGTGCAGGTGGGGGATCCCTTCCGGGAGAAGCTGTTAATCGAGGCCTGCCTGGAGCTGATGCGGACCGATGCGCTGATCGGCATTCAGGACATGGGCGCGGCCGGCCTCACCTGTTCGAGCTGCGAGATGGCCAGCCGCGGGGGCACCGGCGTGGAGATCGACGTCCGGCTCGTGCCGCGTCGGGAAGAGGGGATGACGCCGTACGAGGTGATGCTGTCCGAATCGCAGGAGCGCATGCTGCTGGTGGCGCGAGAGGGCGCCGAACGGATCGTCCAGGAGATCTTTGCGCGGTACGATCTGGACGCGGTGGTGGTGGGCCGGGTGACGGCCGACGGATTGATGCGGGTCCGGGACGGCACGCGGGTCGTGGCGGAGATCCCGGTCAAGGGGCTCGTGGCGGACGCCCCGGTCTACCGCCGGCCGGCCCTCCGGCCCGCCTGGCAAGATGAGGTCCAGCGCCTCGACCTCCATCAGGTCCCGCTGCCGCGGGATTTGGGCGAAGTGCTCTTGCGGCTGTTGGCCTCCCCGACCATCGCCTGCAAGGCGACCGTGTGGGAGCGGTACGACCACATGCTCTTTCTGAACACGGTCGTCGGCCCGGGCGCCGATGCCGTGGTACTCCGCCTCAAGGGAACCGAACAGGGTATTGCGCTGGCCATGGACGGCAATGGCCGGTACGTGTTTCTGGATCCCTGTGTCGGCGGGATGATCGCGGTGGCCGAGGCGGCCCGGAACGTCGTGACGAGCGGCGCAGAGCCGGTCGCGATCACGAACTGTCTCAATTTCGGAGATCCCACGCGGCCCGAGATCATGTGGCAGTTTGCCGAGGCGGTCCGCGGCATGGCCGAAGGCTGTCGCGCGCTGCAGACGCCTGTCACCGGCGGTAATGTGAGCTTCTATAATGAGACCATGGGACAGGCCATCTTCCCCACGCCGATCGTCGGAATGCTGGGAATTCTCACCCACATCGACCATGCCACCACACCGGGCTGGAAGGGGGCAGGGGATGTCGTGGTCTTGTTGGGTGAGACGCGTGAAGAGTTGGGAGGGAGTGAATACCTCAAGGTCTGTCACGGGTTGGTCCAGGGCCGGCCCCCCACGATCGATCTGGATCTCGAGCGACGAGTCCAGCAGTGCTGTCTAGAGGCGATTCGGGCGGGCCTCGTGCGATCGGCCCACGACTGTTCGGATGGAGGACTCGCGGTGGCGTTAGCCGAAAGTTGTATCAGCGAGCCGGAGACGCATATCGGCGTCGAGGTCAGCCTTTCCGAGACGGGTCGGCCCGATGCCCTCCTCTTCGGCGAGGGCCAGTCCCGGATTCTCTTGTCCCTGCGGGAGGCCGATCTCAGCAGGCTCGAGGCGATTGGTCTGCGCCAGAGCGTCCCGGTTACGATCCTCGGGCGAACAGGGGGCTCCCGATTCCTCTGTACAGGTCGAACCTTTGCGATCGATCTTCCTGTGGCCGCTCTCGATCAGGCCTGGCGCGGGTCCCTGCCCACCTTGCTTCGCC
Source organism: Candidatus Methylomirabilota bacterium (assembly GCA_022615475.1). Lineage (GTDB taxonomy): Bacteria > Methylomirabilota > Methylomirabilia > Methylomirabilales > CSP1-5 > CSP1-5. The sequence continues at coordinate 3,048 of JAKEGQ010000027.1, forward strand.
AAGGGTGAGAGAGGAC
>JAKEGQ010000205.1 GCA_022615475.1 Candidatus Methylomirabilota bacterium
AGTGGAAAAGGCTCCTCTGCCTCTGCCGCCCGTAACCTTGCCTGGGGCGCCGGTCCCAGCGGACGTCCTCGATCTTCAGATGCCTCTTCCGACAACCCCCCCGCCGGCCCCCGGGCTGATCGATCGGTTTCAGCGCCGACTCGATCTGATCCAACCGGGGCAGATCCTGTTCGACCTTACCGTCGAAGAAGTATACGATTCTAACGCGTTTAACACGAGCACCAACCCCCAGCATGACTTTATAACCGTGATTGTGCCTGGTCTTGCTGTCGAGCTGGCGGAGGGAAAGACGTCGCTGAGCCTACGATACACCCCCGAGATTCAGCTATACAACCGGTTTTCAGAACTTAACACAGTGAACCACGCGCTGAGATTTGCAACCAGTTGGGATGCAACTCCAGGGCTTCGGCTCTTCCTGCGGGACAGCCTGCTGATCACAGATCAGACAGCACAGGAAGCAAGCCCCCTGGGCATCGGCCAAACGGGGCTGAATCAAACCACACAGAACGATCTGTCTGCCGGCATGGAAATCAGACTTGGTCCCCAGGATACTCTGCTTGTAGAGTACGAAAATGGGATCATCAATGAGGTGGAAGATGATAGATTGATCAACGGCGGGAGCTTCGGATGGAGGCACGACCTTCCCAGGGGCGCGCTCAATCTGACTTATGAGGGAGCATATGTCGATAGAGAGACCGAAGGCGACTCCTTCGTTCAGGCAGGGTCCCTGCGCGCCTCGTACCCGCTAGACCCTCGCAATGAGCTACTCCTGGGGGTTTTAGGGTCGTTCGAGGACAACCAGGGGAGCGAGAACACGGCCGTCCTCGGCGGCGATGTGGGGCTCAACCATGTGTTCAATCCCCAGCTACGAGCGCATGTAACGGCGGGGATCCAGGTATTCGGCTTAGAGGAGGGCGACCCCGAGCCGAGATTCTATACTAATTCTAACCTCGAATGGACGTTTCCTGGGGGAGGCCTGATCCTGGGGGTATTCCAGGGGTACGAGAATACATTTGACACGGTAGATGATGTGGGCGTGGTGCTCAGCACGAGGGGGTTCGGGTCCTTCTCGTACCAACTTGCACCGCGACTGAACTTATTGATTGCCGGCTCCTACGGCCGCGAGGCATTTCAGTCAGGTGAGGACGAGGGCCAAGTCGATCTGGTTGGCAGGGCGACCATTGATTTCCGGTTTCAGCTCTGGCAAAGTCTTTTTCTTACGACCGGGTTCCGCTTCTTTGATCGGAACTCTAACGAGGCGGATAATGATCTGACCGATTACCAAGCATTCATCGGCCTTTCCATGGCGTTGTCAGTTCCTTCCCCGTTCTAAGCAGCCAGTCTCAGCGGCCAACATCACGATCCCGCTTGCCGATGGTGTGCAAGTGTTTCACTCCGTCTATTCCGACCCTATCTCCTTGACTTTAAATCATCCTATCCCCATCTTCCATTGATCTTCGAATATATCGTGCATATTATGCACGATTCTAGTGGAAGAGCTGCCGACATCAAGAAGACATCTCTTGCCGATTCCCATTGCTCGCCGAGAGATAACCTATTGATTTTCCATCCTACAAGATCGTAACGGGTAGAAGCAGTCTCGTATCCCCCTTCCATGGCATACAACTCGCATCCTCTCCCTTCTACATACTACGTATCTCTACATATCGGTTCCATTAACCTAACCAAACCAACCGTACGAGGTCTTTGAGGAGTCAGGGGGGAGTAGGGACTATATGTGCGGCATAGTTGGCTACGTCGGACCGCGCGAGGCCCTGACCGTTCTCCTCCCCGCCCTTCGACGTTTGGAGTACCGGGGCTACGATTCGGCCGGCGTCGCGACGGTCCACAGAGGCACCCTGGAGGTGCGGAAAGCCGTTGGGAAGATCGCCAGGCTCGAGGCGGTCCTCCAAAAGGATCCCCCCCGGGGGGCAGTGGGCGTCGCCCATACCCGCTGGGCAACCCATGGGCGCCCCTCCGATGCCAACGCGCACCCTCACACCGACTGTACGGCCAGCTTGGCCATTGTACATAACGGCATCATCGGAAACTATCGGGAGCTGCGCCAAGCCCTCGCCCGCGAGGGCCATCGATTCCACTCCCAGACCGACACCGAGGTCATCGCCCATCTCATCGAGCGGCACCGAGAAAACGGGCTCCCGGAGGCGATGCGGCGGGCCGCCCGCGAGCTCCAGGGGGCGTACGCCATCGCCTGCGTCACCAAAGAGGCCCCGGGGATGCTGGTCGCCGTCCGCTGTGGCAGTTCCCCTCTGATCATCGGGGTCGGAGAGGGCGAGGTCTTCCTCGCCTCGGATATCCCGGCGCTCTTGGGGGAGACCCGCGAGATCCTGGTCCTGGGCGAGGGCGAGCAGGCGATCCTGCGGGCAGGTGACATCACCCTTTGCACCCTGACGGGGGAGCCGGTCCAGCGGTCCGCCACGACCATCCCTTGGGATCGGGAGGCCGCCGAGAAGGGGGGGTATGCCCACTTTATGCTCAAAGAGATCTTCGAGCAGCCCGAGGCGGTCCGGAACACGATGCGGGACCGGGTGGACCTCGAGGCCGGCGAGATTCGCATCCCTGAACTTGGGCTCCCGGACCGGGAGCTCGTGGGGCTGAATCGCCTGTGCTTCGTGGCGTGCGGCACGTCATTGAACGCCGCCCTCGTCGGCAAGTACCTGGTGGAGGCGTTCGCCCGCCTCCCCGTCGAGGTGGATGTGGCCTCGGAGTTCCGCTATCGCCAGCCTGTCCTCGATAGCCGGGTCCTGACCGTCCCGATCTCTCAATCGGGGGAGACGGCGGACACGCTGGCCGCCCTCCGCGAGGCCCGAGAGCAGGGGGCACGGAGTGTTGCCATCTGCAACGTTGTGGGGAGTTCCGTGGCCCGCGAGGCTGATGGGGTTCTCTATACCCGAGCTGGTATTGAGATCGGGGTCGCGTCGACCAAGGCCTTTACCGCTCAGCTGACGGCGCTCATCCTCCTGGCCGTGAAGCTCGGGCTGGCCCGCGGATTTGCCGACCGGGCACTGGTCCGGACCGTCCTCAAGGGCTTAGGGGATATACCTGATCTCATGGCCGGCGTGCTCGCACAGAACGAGATGATCCGGGCGGTCGGGGCGCGGTTCGCCGCCAGCCGGGACTGTCTCTATCTCGGCCGCGGCCTCCACTATCCCCTCGCTTTAGAAGGGGCCCTGAAGCTGAAAGAGATCGCCTACATTCACGCGGAAGGTTACTCGGCAGGCGAAATGAAGCATGGACCGATTGCCCTGATCGATGAGCACATGCCGGTCGTCGCCATCACACCCCGAGGTCCCACGTACGAGAAGATGGCCGCCAACATTGAAGAGGTCAAGGCCCGGGACGGGATCGTCATCGCCGTGGCGACCGCGGGAGATAGCGAAATCGGAGTCCAGGCGGATGTCGTGCTCCCGGTCCCGGCGGCGCTCTACTGGCTGCAGCCCCTGCTCGTGGCATTGCCACTCCAGTTATTGGCGTACCACATGGCCGTCCTCCGTGGCTGCGATGTCGATCAGCCACGCAACCTAGCAAAGAGCGTGACCGTGGAGTAAAGCCGATGCTGCGGGTATTCGGCCACTATCTTCCTGCAAGGGTCCTCTTCCTGGCTTTCGCCGATTTGATCCTGCTTATGGGGGCCGGCTATGTCGGAATGCTGACCCCTCTCTGGCTGGGCCACGGCCCCTTCCCGCCGAAAGTGCTGGCATTCGTGGCTTTCGGCTGGGCCATCCTCTTTGTGGGTGGTACCTATGATTTCTCTCCGCCGCAGGATCGGAAGGAGATAGTGATCCATCTGATTGGGTGTTTTGCTGCCCTAGTCGTCCTGATGAGCGCGATCGGATTCGCCTTCCCCTACCTGCGCTGGGGCCGCCTCGCGCTCCTGCTGAGCTTGGTCCTTGGCTTCCTAGCAGTCACCAGCGTCCGTGTGCTCACGCTGAACTTGTGGAATACGCCCCGCTTCCGGGAGCGCCTCTTGCTGTTGGGCGCCACACCGCTCGCAGACCGCCTCATCGAGATGCTCTCAAGGATGGGGACCCACGGTTATGAGGTGTTGGGGTATGTGGACGACCGGTCGGAGACCGACCTATGTCTCAACAACGGATACCGGCTTCTGGGAAGAGTGTCGGAGCTAGGGCGAGTTGCCATAGAACAGAGGGCGGGAACCATCGTGGTCACCCTCGACGAGCGTCGAGGAACCCTCCCCTTGGCTCCGGTCCTCGACTGCAAGCTGCGGGGCCTCCGAGTCGAAGATTGGCCCTCCTTTTACGAGCGCCTCACCAGGAGGATCGGGATCGAGAATCTCAGGCCGAGTTGGTTGGTCTTCTCTGATGGATTTCGGCGAACCTCAATCACTCGTAGCGTAAAGCGAGCCGTAGACATCGTCGCCGCTCTCCTTTTTCTGGCCGTGGGTTTCCCGCTCTTCGCCCTCATTGCCCTCGCCATCAGGCTCGAGTCGCGAGGATCCATCTTTTATCGGCAGGAGCGGGTGGGAGAGGCGGGGAAGATCTTTCGTCTCTTGAAGTTTCGAACCATGTACGAGAGGGCCGAAGAAGGGAGTGGTCCCGTCTGGGCGACAGCGAATGATCCACGGGTCACACGGACCGGTCGCGTGCTTCGGCGGACGCGGCTCGATGAGTTCCCGCAAATTGTGAACGTGCTCAAAGGTGACATGAGCTTCGTTGGGCCGCGGCCGGAACGCCCGCACTTCGTGGCCATGTTGCAAGCGCGCATCCCCTACTACACCCAGCGGCTGAGCGTGAAGCCTGGGATAACCGGATGGGCGCAGATCCGCTACTCGTACGGATCGACTGTCGAGGATGCGGCCCAGAAGTTGGAGTATGACCTGTACTACGTCAAAAATATGTCGATCTTTTTGGATCTACTCATTCTGTTCCATACGGTGCAGGTGGTGCTCTTCGGAAGAGGAGCTCGATAGCGCCACGGGAGAAACGAGCCATGCCCCAATCATCACTCGCTTCGCGGACCGCCGCCGAATCCGACCTCGATTACATCCAAATACTTCAGGGGGTCCTCAGGCGGCGAAAGAAGGTGGTTATCGCGGCCTTCGGGCTCATCGCGGTGCCCCTGCTGGGGTGGAGCATGTACGGGCAGCGCCCTCAGTTTCGGTCGACTGCCATGGTGCAGATTCGGCCATCGATCGCGGAAATCTTTCCCGCGGCACGAGACCTTCCAATCCGCTCGGATATGGCCGTCCAGATCGCCGCGCTCCGCAGTCGGTCCCTCACCAAGGAGGTCCTGAAATCCCTGCCGCAGGAAACCATGGACGAGTTGGTACAGGACAGTCAGAGGCGGGACTACTTCCTGACGCTCTCGAACGCCGCCCGCGGGCTCCTGGGAAAGCCACCGATCACGATCAGCCCTCACGAACGGGCCACGGCTGAGCTGCAGGAGGCTCGGATGACATTTCGTTCTGTAAATCCAGTGGACCCAGAGGACAGGCGTGGCGGCAACGGGTTGGTGGAGATTTCGGCAACGGCCTACAATCCGCGAGCGGCGACGGACCTGGCCAATGGGTATATCCAAGTCCTGGTCGATTGGTCGAGGCGCTCAGAGCAGACCGATACCGTCGCGGCGCAGAAATTCCTGGAGTCCCAGCTGAATCAAATGCGAACCGAATTGGCGCAATCAGAAACCGCGCTGCTAAGGGCCACCCACAAGCCGTTGGACACTCCTACCGCCTCCGAAGTCCGTTTGACGGCAGACGCCCAAAAGTTAAGCGCGAGGCTCACGCAATTGGAGTCAGTCCTTCTCGAGATGCGAGCGAAATACACGGAGGACCATCCGTCGCTAGTCGCAGTACGGCAAGAGATACAGGACCTCCAGAGCGAACTCGCAGAGGCGCAAAGTCAGGTCGTCCAACGCCCGAAGTTCAGGGGGCGGGAATCTGACAGTAGCCGCCTTCGTGGAACGGTGGAAAGTAACCGTGCCCTCGTCTCCTTCTTGTCGGAGAAACTGCTTGCACTGCGGATCCGGGGACAGACCTTCGGGAGCGACGTCAGGATCATTGATCCGCCGAACGTTCCCTCCGCACCCCTCGAACCCATCAGCCTGCGGAAGCTTGCGTTCCTTCTGGCCTTCGCCCTGGGCGGTGCTGGGGGCTTGGGGTTTCTCATGGAGTACATCTACGAGCCCGTCGAGTCCGAAAAGACGATTCGTCAACGAGTGGACCTCCCATTCCTTGGTTCGGCACTGAAGATCCTGTCTGGTCCGTTGAAAGACGGGGGGCGCCCGGTCTTCGTCTTCAATAATGACGTTGGCAAAGCGACGTTGCCTCGAGAGCTCTATAGGACGATTCGGACCAACCTTGAGGCAGCAAAGCTCCAAACACCTTTCAAGACGATCATGATCACGAGTGCTTGTCCTGGGGAAGGAAAGAGTAC
>JAKEGQ010000206.1 GCA_022615475.1 Candidatus Methylomirabilota bacterium
GTCGGCTCGTCGCCCTTGCGGGGCGCGAGGGACGGATCCTCCTGACGCGGGATACGCGACTCCTCCTGCGGCGGCGGCGCTGCTCCATCATCTTTGTCCACCATGATCGCGTGTGGGACCAATTGAAGCAGGTGGCCGGCGAGCTCGGCCTCAGCATGGGACCACGGCTCGGGAGTCGGTGTCTCCGCTGTAATCGATCCCTCGCCCCCCTCGCAAAGACTCGAGCCGCGGGACGGGTCCCGGAGTACATCTTTCACCGCCATGACGTCTTCTTTCATTGTGAGGGGTGCGGCCGAATCTTTTGGGGCGGGACGCACCTCACCCACATGGAGGAGACCGTGCGGGCCCTATGCGGCTGATCTTCATGGGGACGCCGGCATTCGCCGTCCCCTCGCTCACCCGCCTCCTTCAGGCGGGGCACGAAGTAGCGCTCGTCGTGACCCAGCCGGACCGCCCTGCCGGCCGGGGGAAATTGCTCCGCACGCCGGCCGTCAAGCAGGCGGCCGAGGCGGCGGGCCTTTCCGTGATCCAGCCGGTGAAGATCAGAGACGCAGATGTCGTGAGCCGCCTCCGACGGGCGAGACCTGAGGTGCTGGTGGTGGTCGCCTTTGGCCAGCTCCTGCCCCGAACGATCCTCGACATTCCAACGAAGGGATGCCTGAACGTCCATGCATCCCTGCTCCCGAAATACCGCGGGGCGGCTCCCATCCCCTGGGCGCTGATTCGGGGGGAGACGGTGACGGGTGTCACGATCATGGAAATCGTCGAGGAGATGGACGCCGGACCGATTCTGCTCCAACGGAAGATCCCGATCGCCGCCGAGGACACCGCGAGAACCCTGGAGGATCGCCTGGCACTCCTGGGGGCAGAGGCACTCATCGAGACGTTACGCGCCGTGGAGCGCGGGGAAGTGATGAAGAGTCCACAGAACGAAGCCGAGGCCACCTACGCGCCGAGGCTTCCTCCGGACATCGGGCGTCTCGAGTGGTCCCGAAGCGCGGGTGATCTCTGGAATCTGGTGCGGGGCCTCGCGCCCCAACCCGGGGCCCACACCTTCTACCGGGGCCGACTGGTGCGGGTTCTCGGGGCACAGCCGCTGCCCGGTGACCATCCAGCGCGTGAGGGCACCATCGTCGGAGTGCGCAAGGGGATGGGTGTCGAGGTGGCGACGGGCCAGGGGACTCTTCTTCTCACCCAGCTGCAGCCGGAGGGGAGACGGGTCATGACGGCCGAGGAATTTTGCCGTGGCTATCGCGCGGAGGTGGGGAGTGGTTTTGCCTCCACCCGGGAGGAATCCGCGACGCCTCGCCTTGGAGATTCTCGTCCGGGTCGAGCGGGATAAGGCGTACGCGAATGTCCTCTTGGACACCCGGCTCAGGCGGCAGAGGCTGGCACCTCGCGACCGGGGTCTGGCGACGGAGCTCACCTATGGGGTCCTGCGGCATCGCGGGACAATGGACTATCTTCTGTCACGCGTCATTGACCGGCCGCTTGAGGCGGTTGATCTCGACGTGAGGAATCTCCTGAGGCTCGGGGCCTATCAGCTCTTGTATCTGAGCAAGATCCCGGGCTACGCGGCGGTCCACGAGACGGTGCGGCTGGCCCGGCCCGGGACGGCGCCCTTCGTTAACGCCATTCTGCGGGCCTTGGTGCGACGCGGTCCGCTCAAAGAAGAAGAACTGCCCGAGGACCCGGTCCTGGGATGCGCGGTCCGGCATTCCCATCCCGCCTGGCTGGTGGAGCGATGGCTGAAACAGTTGGGGGAGGAGGCGCGAGATCTGATGGAGGCCAACAATCGGACTCCGCCTGTCTCGATCGGGTGGAATCCGCTTCGGGGAAGTGTGGCGGAGCTCGAGCACCGTCTCACCAAAGCGGGGGCGGAGTGGAAGGCAAGTCCCTGGGTGCCGAACGTGTATCGTGTTCGGGATGCGGGGAATCTGCTCGCCAGCGGGAGGAGGAACGGGGGGTTGTTCTGGGTGATGGATGAGGCGGCAGCGCTGGTCGTGCATCTCTTGGATCCGCAACCGGGAGAGCGGGTGCTCGACGCCTGCGCGGGAGGTGGTGGCAAGGCGACGCTGGCGGCCATGCTGATGCAGAACCGGGGTGAGGTGGCAGCCCTCGATCTGAGCCCCCGGGCGCTCCGACGCCTGCAGGATGGGGTGCGGCGCCTCGGCACGACTATCGTGCATCCGGTGCGAGGAGACGCCCGCGAGGCGGCGGGCCATTTCCGGAAATGGGCAGACCGGGTTCTGGTCGATGCCCCCTGTACAGGGCTGGGCACGGTCCGGCGGCGCCCGGAGATCCGTTGGCATCGGGAGCCTGCGGATATCATCCGGCTCGCCGAGCTTCAAAGCGCGATCATGGATGGAGTGGCGGACTGCGTCACCCCCGGCGGTGCGCTGGTGTATGCCGTGTGCAGCCATGAACCGGAGGAGGGAGCGGAGGTCGTGGCAAAGTTCTTGACTCGGCATCCGGACTTCTCCAACGAGAACAACCTGCCGACTTTTTTCCAAGGGGCGAGAAGCGCTCTCGTGACCGGCGGGCACGTCGCCACCTGGCCTCACCGGCATGAGACCGACGGGTTCTTTGTCGGCCGGCTCCGACGGCACTAAGGGGTGTGGACAGTCATGATCTCGTCGAAGACCGTGCTGCGGATCTTGGGGATTGGGGTCGGGCTCTTGGTGTTATCTGTCATCTCCGGTTACATCGCCATGAATCTCTCCATGGAGCGGGACCGGATTGAGGTCCCTGTGGTGGTCGGGTTGGAGCTGAAGGAGGCGGCCCGCCAGCTGCGAATCGTGGGGCTGCAGCCCCGGATGGCCGGTGAGGACTACCATGCGGCTTTCCCGAAGGGTGCGGTAATCCGCCAGAGCCCGTCCGGCGGATCTCGTGTCCGTAAGAACCTCGAGGTGCGCCTCACCGTCAGTAGAGGCAGGGATGAGACGCTCGCACCGGACCTCACGGGCCAGCCCCTCTCGCAGGCGCAGCGGCTCTTGGCGGAGCAAGGTTTGGTCCTCGGGCCTACCGCCAAGGTGCACACGAGCCTGCCGACGGGCATGGTGATTGCGCAGAACCCGCCGGCTGGTTTTCCGACGCGGCGGGGGACGGCGGTGAGCGTGCTCATCAGCCTGGGGGAGGCAGAGCGCTTTTATGTGATGCCCAACCTGGTCGGGCAGTGGGAGGAAGAAGCCATCGCCATCCTGAAGGAGATGGGCCTTGAGCCTCGGGTGACCTATCAGTCCTTCCCCGCGCAGGCCCGACGAGTAGTGCTGCAAGAGCCGTCGTTCGGGACGCGGGTCAAAGAGAAAGAGGAAGTGGCGCTTGTCGTGGGCCAGTAGGGGTTCATGGTTCATAGTCGGAGACAACAACAAGTTCATGGTTGACGGTTCATGCTTCACCATGAACCCTGAACGCTTCGGAGGGGAGCATGGTTAAAATCGCACCGGCAGTCCTCCTGGTCGACTATGGCCGCCTGGCGGAAGAGATCCTCGCGGTCGAGCAGGAGGCCGACCTGTTCCACTTCGACGTGATGGACGGCCACTTCGTCCCCGTGATCAGCTACGGGGCGGACCTGATTCGGTCGCTGCGCCCCCGGACGGCGGTTCCCTTCGATGTGCACCTGATGGTGGAATACCCCGAGCGCTACATCGCCGAGTTCGCCAAGGCCGGGAGTGACTGTCTGACGATCCATGCCGAGGTCTGTCCGCATCTCGACCGAACCATCCGACAGATCAAGGAAACGGGCACCCGGGCCGGAGTGGCCCTCAATCCCTCCACCCCCCTCGACACCCTCGACCCAGTGATCCGCGATCTCGATCTCGTCCTCTTGATGTCCGTGAACCCGGGCTTCGGGGGTCAGGGGTTCATCCCCCACGTGGAGCAGAAGGTGGAAGAGATGCGGCAACGGCTCGATGCGCTAGGAATCGGCTGCGAGCTCGAGGTGGATGGAGGGATCAAGGTCGAGAACTGCGCCCGGATCGCGAAGGCGGGGGCGTCCATCCTCGTGGCGGGCTCGGCTGTCTTTCAAAGTCCCGATCCGGCCGCAGCCATACGACAGATGAAACGCCTGGTGAATCTGTCCGTCTGAGCAGGACAGGGAGGGCTGGTGGAAGGGAGCATCGCAGCGCGGTCCCGAGAGACTGTGATGAGGCAACTGCGGGTGAGTCTCCTTCTCGGTCTCCTATCCTTGGCGCACCCCTTGGGGGTGGGAGCGGATCTCCAGGTGAAGCTCCCCGGAGAGCCGGTCGTCCAGGGCGACCTTCGGGACCTCCGGGTCACGGCGGCCGAGCCGCTCATCGGGCTCGAGGCGCACTTCCGGGGCGCGAGCCTCCCCGCGCATGCGGGAGGAGGCGCATACACCGTCCTGCTCGCGGTGGATCTCGAGACGCCTCCCGGCCCTCATCCGGTCGAGGTGACAGCCCAGGGGCAGTCTGGACAGCGGTATCACCGCCGGGTACAGATCACGGTGGTGGACGGTCGATTTCCCCTGCAGCATCTCACGCTCCCCAAGGCGATGGTCGATCTGGATGCGAAAACCCTCGAACGGGTTCGCCGGGAGGAGGCCGTGCTGAAATCGATCTGGGAGACGTGGAGAGGGGAACCATACTGGTGGCACGCCTTCATTGCGCCCCTCGACGGGAAGACTCAAATCAGTAGCACATTCGGGCTCCGGCGGATCATCAACGGTCAGCCCCGCAGCCCCCATACCGGCGTCGATTTCGAGGCGGAAGCCGGCACGCCGGTCCGGGCGAGCAACCGCGGCGTGGTGGCCTATGTCGGTGAGCTGTTCTTCAGCGGCAACTCGGTGATCGTCCATCACGGGGGGGGACTCTTCACCATGTATTATCACCTGCAGGCGGCCCGGGTGGAGCCGGGGCAAGAGGTCGCCAAGGGGGACATCCTCGGTTGGGTTGGGGCGAGCGGTCGGGCCACCGGCCCGCACCTCCACTGGGGGGCTCGCCTTCAGGGGGCGCGTTTCAATCCAGAGCGGTTGCTTAAGCTTTCCGTCCCTTAGCCAGTCTCGAACACCGAGCGCTCATCTCCGCCAAGAGTCCCAGGGTCGCCATCACGATGTGCTGAACATGGGCGAGGCGCGCGCTCCGAACCTAATTCAAACGCATTCCATCTTGTGACAATGGAGCAATAGAGCATTGGACTGCCCCTCGATCTTCCTCGGGGCTCTAAAGCAAACGCACTTTTTGCGTTTGCTTTAAACGGCGGCCTTTTTCCCTCTTTGGAGCGCGCTGCGGGCGACCTCCCGGTCGCTGAAGGGGACGA
>JAKEGQ010000028.1 GCA_022615475.1 Candidatus Methylomirabilota bacterium
GGCTGGTTTCCGACGATGGGCTACCACTCTCCCGCCGAAGATTTCACCAAGGGGATCTATCACCTGATCCTCCCCTCCTTCACGCTGGGGGCCTGGTATGCCGGCCTGATCGCCCGGATCACCCGTTCGAGCTTGGTGGACGTGATGAACGAGAATTACATCAAGGTCGCCAAGGCCAAGGGGGTCCAGGGTCGGGCCCTGGTCTACAAGCACGCCATGCGGAATGTCTTGATTCCCGTCGTGACCGTGGTCGGGCTCCAACTCGGAGGGATGTTGCGAGGGGCCGTCATGACGGAGGTCGTCTTCGCCCTGCCCGGCATCGGGCGTCTGGTCACGATCGCCGTATTGAACCGGGAGTACCATCTGGTCCAGGCCACCGTGATGGTCATTGCCATCATGTTCATCCTGGTCAACCTGTCGGTCGATGTCCTGTACCGCTATATGAACCCCAGGGTGCGGGAGCTGTAGATGACTGTGGAACACGTCGCCACGCTCCGAGGGCATGGGGATGTAGTCGCCCGCGGGGAACCCCTCTCGCAGCAGCGGGCGATGTGGCTCCGCTTCACGGCGAACAAGGGGGCCGTGGTCGGGCTCGTGATCTTCATCCTGTTCATCCTCGTTTCTCTCTTCGCCCCGTGGCTGGCGCCCTACGATCCCTTGAAGCAGGACTACCAGGCGGCGTTTCAGTCCCCCTCGTGGCAACACTGGCTGGGGACCGACTCGTTCGGACGGGATATGTTCAGCCGGATCATCTACGGGAACCGCATCTCGTTCGTCGTCGGCTTCTCCTCTATCACGATCGCGATGGTCATCGGGGTGGCCATGGGACTCGTAGCGGGGTACTACGGCGGCCTCATCGAGGCCGTCTTGATGCGGATCGTGGACGGGCTCCTCTCCTTCACCCCCCTGGTCCTCGCCATCGTCTTTATGGTGGCACTGGGATTCGGGCTGCAGAACGTGATCTTCGCCCTGGCCGTGACGTTCATCGGCATGTTTGCCCGCGTGACCCGCGGCGACACGCTGAACCTGAAGGGCGAGCCGTTCGTCGAGGCGGCCCAGCTCCTCGGCGTCAGCCATCTGACGGTGATCCGCCGGCACATCTTCCCGAATGTCCTGAGCCCAATCATCGTGCAGTTCGGACTCAACCTCGCCGTCGCCATTCTCCTTGAGTCCGGCCTGAGCTTCCTGGGGTTAGGGGTGACGCCGCCCACCCCTGATCTTGGACTGATGATTGCGGAGGGCCGGGGCTTCATCGTCATGGCCCCGTGGATCTCGGGGTTTCCCGGCCTCAACCTGGTGATCGTGATCATCGGGCTGAACCTCTTTGGGGACGGATTGCGAGACGCCCTGGACCCAAAGAGCCAGGTGACGGCGTGAAGGGGATCGAATGACCGACCCGCAAACCGTCCTGAGTGTCCAGGATCTCAGCGTGAGCTTCGACACCCCCCAGGGGCTGGTGAACGTCCTGGAGCGTGTGAATTTGGAGATCCGAGAGGGCGAAGTGCTCGGGCTCCTGGGCGAGTCCGGCGCGGGCAAGAGTGTGCTGGCCGATGCAATCATGGGCTTGATTCCGGAGCCGCCGGGGAAAGTGACCGGCAGGGTCCTCTACTCTGGGACGGATCTCCGCAGCCTGCCCGAGTCCGAACTGGCCAAGATTCGGGGGAAAGAGATTGCCATGATTTTTCAGGATCCGACCTCGGCCTTGAACCCTGTCTTCCGCGTGGGGCATCAGGTGGCGGAACCGTTGGAGATCCACGCGGGCCTGAAGCGGCGGCCGGCGATGCTAAGGGTCATCGACTTTTTCCGTCGCGTGGGGATTCCGTCGCCCGAGACCCGGGTGGCCAACTACCCCCATCAATTCAGCGGAGGCATGCGGCAGCGCGTGGTGATCAGCATGGGGATCACCTGCCATCCCAAGCTGCTCATCGCGGATGAACCGACCTGTTCACTGGATGTGACAATCCAGGCCCAGATCCTAGAGCTCATTCGAAACCTGGTGGACGAGCTGCGGAGCGCGGTCCTGTTCATCTTCAACGACCTCGCCGTGATCTCCCACATGTGCCAGCGCGTGCTGATCATGTACGCCGGGCAGATTGTGGAGGAGGGACCGGTGGATGATGTGTTCGAGCACCCCCGCCATCCTTATACGCAGGGTCTCATCCGCTCTGTCCCGCGACTCGGTGCAAGACGGCTGGAGCCGATCCCGGGTCACCTCCCGAGCGTGCACGAGTACTTGCAGGGCTGCCGCTTCCATCCCCGATGTCCCCTGCCGGACAAGGATGCCCACTGTGCCCAGGTGTCTCCCGCGCTGGAGCCGGTCCGCGCAGGCCAACGGGTGGCCTGCTGGAAGATGGGACCGGATGATGTCGATGCGCAACGCTGACAGTGTCCTGTGTCGGCTCGTCGACCTGAGGAAGTTCTTTCTCGTTCCCGCACCCTTTCGTCTTCGCCATCTCCTCACGCCACCCCCCCCGCGCGTGGTCAAGGCGGTGGACGGCGTCGACCTTGACATCGTCCGGGGCAAGACTATCGGTCTGGTCGGCGAATCCGGGTGTGGGAAGACCACCATCGGCCGCCTGGTGATGCGAGCGGTCACGCCGACCTCGGGGCAGATCCTCTTCGAGGGAAATGACGTCGCCCGGATGGAGGGAGAGGCCCTTTTTCAGTTCCGGCGGCAAGTGCAGATCGTTTACCAGGACCCGTTCACCTCCCTGAATCCCCGGATGACGGTGCGCCGGATTATCCGCGAGCCATTGGACGTGCACAACATTGGGGCCAAGGAGGAACGAAACGATCGCGTGCTGGAGTTGATGGAGCGGGTAGGGCTGGACCCGCAGGTCGCGGATCGGTACCCCCACGAGTTCAGCGCCGGTCAGGTGAAGCGGGTGGCCATCGCCCGGGCGATTGCGGTGGGGCCGAAGCTGCTGGTCGCGGACGAGGCGGTCTCGGGACTCGATGTCTCCGTCAAGGCGCAGATCTTGAACCTCCTGGCCGACCTGCAAGAGGACCTGGGCCTGACTTACCTTCTCATTTCGCACGATCTCGGGGTGGTCCAGTACGTGTGCCATACGGTAGCCGTGATGTACCTGGGGAAGATCGTGGAGCTCGGCACGGCCGAGATGATCTTCAAGCGGCCGATGCATCCGTACACCGTGGCACTCCTGGAGAGCTTCCCCCGGATGAGGAGCGAGGCGCCAGAGTTTCGCTTACGGGCGACCATCGAGGGGGAAATCCCGAGTCCGATCAATCTTCCTGCCGGCTGCCGCTTCAATCCCCGGTGCAAGATCAGGCGTCCCCAGTGCGAGGTCCAAGAGCCGGAGCTTTCCGAGGTGGCTTCGGGTCACCGGGCTGCCTGTTATTTCCCCGGAGAGGCGACCTAGGTCTTCGAGACAGAGGTGTGGGATGTTGGAGCGAATATGAGCCCACAGACAAGCGCGACTGCCCATCGGCCGACGGTGCTCGCCACCCGGGCCATGGTGGTGAGCCCCCATTACCTGGCCTCAGCCGCCGGTCTCCGCATCCTGCAGGCCGGGGGCAATGCCATCGATGCCACCATCGCCGCCGCGGCTGTCTGTTCGGTCGTCTATCCCCACATGTGCAGCATCGGGGGCGACAACTTCTGGCTGATCTACGACGCCAAGGCCACGGCCGTCCGCGCCCTCAACGGGTCGGGGCGATCGGGCGAGCGCTGCTCCATCGCCCTGTACCATCGTATGGGCGGCCTCAATACCATCCCCGCACGGGGGTTCCTCGCTGCGAATACGGTCCCGGGGGCGGTCGACGGCTGGACCACGGCCTATGAGTATGGGCGCTCGAGTCTCGGAACCAAGCTTGTGTGGTCTGGCCTTCTTGAGGAGGCCGTTGCCTACGCAGAATCTGGGTATCCCGTGTCTCCCAGCCAGGCGGTGTGGACCGGGCGCAATGTCCAGGACGAGGGAGACCCCCTCCGCGAACTCCAGCGGTGGGAGGGATTCCGCGGAACCTTCCTCAATCCTGACGGCCGACCCTACGATGCGGGTGAGATCATGAAGCAGCCGGAGCTGGCCCGCACGCTGAAGACTCTCGCGTCCGGCGGCGGGCGCTCGTTCTATGAGGGGGATATCGCCCGGCGGATCGTCCGCTACCTCGAGGCGCACGGCGGCGTCCTCACCGAGCGGGATTTCACCGAACACCACTCGGACTGGGTCGAACCGATTCGCGCGGGCTACCGGGGATACGCGGTCCATGGATTTCCTCCGAATACTCAGGGCGTCGCCGCGCTGATGATCCTGGCCATTCTTAACCAATACGACCCCAAGCGATTCGGGGAGGGGACCGTCGATTACTATCATCTGCTCGTGGAGGCGACGAAGCTCGCCTTTGCCGACCGCGACCGGTGGGTGACTGATCCAGAATTTCATTCCGTCCCCCTGGATCGACTAGTGTCACCCCACCACGCCAAGGACCGGGCGCGCCAAATCCAGATGAATAAGGCGGCTGCGCGGGTCGAGCCCGCCCCCATCGCCGGTGATACGGTCTTCATCGGCGCCGTCGATGCGCAGGGAAACGGCGTATCCATGCTGCAGAGCATCTACTTCGATTTCGGTTCCGGGATCGTCGCGGGGGACACCGGGGTGCTTCTCCAGAATCGAGGGACCTTCTTCTCGCTCGATCCGACGCACGTCAACCGGCTTGAGCCAAGGAAACGCACCTTCCACACCTTGATCCCTGCCATGCTCCTCAAGGACGACCGTCTCTCCCTCGTGTATGGGACGATGGGTGGCGAGGGACAACCACAGACACAATCGGCCCTTGTGACCCGGATCATTGATTTCGGCTTCGGCATACAGGACGCGATCGAGGCACCCCGCTGGCTTTACGGCCGCACGTGGGGGATGAC
>JAKEGQ010000207.1 GCA_022615475.1 Candidatus Methylomirabilota bacterium
CCTACCGCCTCGCCCGGGATGAACGAGATCACGACCTGCGTGATCTGGAACACGATAAAGATGACAGGAGCAAGATCCCCGTAACTGAGCATCAGGTCGCGAAACCGTTTCCGGTCGGCCCAGAGTTCGCCCAGTACTTGATATTTTCCGTAGAGATCGGCAATGGCGTCCGGGGACCAGAAGATATACGCCACCACCAGAAGCAGGAGGGCCGACGCGACGGAGAAAATCACCTTCCCGGAGTGACCCTTCACCCGACACCCTCCTGGGGCCGCATCGCTTCCGCCTTCTTTGCCCGCGTTCTGTGTCGGAAACCGCCAACGCACGCGGTTACAACTGCCGCAGCCGTGGGTTAAAAGCCTCCCTCAAACCCTCCCCGAAGAGGTTGAAGGCGAGCACGACGACCAGGATCGCCGTGCCCGGGATAATGGTCAACCACCACGCATCGAAGAGGTAATTCTTCCCGTCCGACAGGACATTCCCCCACGTGGCTTCCGGCGGCGGGACGCCGAACCCGAGGAAGGAGAGGGCCGACTCGGTCAGAATGGCCCCGGCGATCCCGAGTGTCGCCGAGACCAGGACCGGGGCAACGGCGTTCGGGAGCAGGTGGCGGAGGATCAGCCGGGGTCCGGACACCCCCAGCGCCCGGGCGGCCTGGACAAAGTCCTGCTCGCGCAGTGTCAGGATCTCTGCGCGGACAAAGCGCGCCGTCCCCTCCCAACTGGTGAGACCGATCACCACCATGATGTTCCAGATCGAGGGCCTGAGGATGGCCACGACCGTCAGGATGAGAAAGAAGGCGGGGAAGGAGAGTGCCACGTCAATCAACCCGGTGATCAGTGTATCGATGCTCATGAGGCGAAGCATGCGGACGCGACCGTAGTACCCGGCGATGCCCCCAAAGATGATCCCAACGGCCACCGCAATCCCGACCGCGACGAACCCGACCGAGAGAGAGACAAAGGCCCCCTCGAGCATGCGGGCGAAGACATCCCTTCCAAGTTCATCGGTCCCAAACAGGTAGATGCCGAGGCGCGGCAAGGCGTCGAGGGGGACTGTCTGATGATTGGGAAGCGAGAGGGGCGCCCTGAACTTGTCCGCCAGCCGCACCTGGCGGGGGTCGAGGACTGGACGATCTCCTTTGGTCAAGAGGAGGCCGAGGAGAGCCACCACGAAGAAAAGGGTGCAGGCCATCATGCCTGCGACGGCGATCCGGTCCCGGAGGAACGACCGCCACGCGAGCCGAGAGGGAGAGATCATCGCTTCTGGGGGCTGCGTCGCCGTTCCTCGCACCATCCTAGTCGACCCCCTCCAGCCGGATCCGCGGGTCCACCACCATATAGAGCAGGTCCGAAAGCAACGTCCCTACCAACGTCAAGAGCGCCGCGACGAAGTTGAGGGTAATCACGATCGGGTAGTCGCGGCTCAGGATCGCCTCGTAGCCCAGGCGGCCGATCCCCGGCCAGGCAAAGATCGTCTCGATGATGACGCTGCCGCCGACCAGCCCCGGGACGATCAGGCCGAGCATCGTCACGAAGGGGAGCAGGCAGTTGCGCAGGGCATGCTTATACAGGACGGTATCCTCATCCAACCCCTTCGCCCGGGCGGTCCGCACGTAATCCGACGTAATGACTTCGAGCATCTGCGAGCGCACATATCGGGACAGGACAGCGATCCCGGCCGTCGCCCCGAGGACTGAAGGCAGGACGAGGTGCCACGTCCGGTCCATGAGTGACCAGATGGGGTTCCTCCCCTCGTGCCCAAACGTCCTGAGCCCGATCACGTCCACGTGGAAGGTCTGAACGGCGAAGATGATCAGGAGATACGCGAGGTAAAACCCCGGGATCGAGATCAGGGCAAAGACCACCACCGTGGTCGCCTTGTCCAGGACGGAGTTGCGGCGGATCGCCGTGGTGATCCCCAGCGGGAAGGCAGCGCACCAGACGAGGATCGTCCCGGCCAGAAAGAGCCACAGACTATTCCAGACCCGCTCGACGATCTTCGGCAAGACCGGTTGGTTGTCCTTGAAGGAGCGGAGCTCGCCCGTGAAGAGCTTCCGGTAGAAGCGGAGGTACTGGATGTGCAGGGGCTGATCGAGATCGAAGGCCTTCCGGTAGCGCTCGAGCTGCTGCGGGGTGAACCGCGGATTCAAGGGGTCGATCTGGCTCGGCTCGCCCGGTGCCAGGTGGATCACGGCGAACGAGATCACCGAAATGAAAAAGAGGGTCCAGAGTTTCTTCCACCCGGTCCGCAGCAGAAAGGAAAGCATCGCGCCTCACTTGGTCGTGAGCACCGGCTCGGCGGTCTTCACCCACTGATTGAAGTGAAATGTGATTCCGCCCAACTTATCGGGAACGATGTTGAGGTAGAGGGGTGACCCATCCGCGCCCTCAACCATGCGCACCAGCTTGCGGTCGAGGAGCGTGAGGCCCTTGCCGACGAAGAGGAACGTGTACGGCTGGTCCGCGGCGATGAGCCGGTGCAGGCCTCTCGCCATGGACACCTGCCGCTCGTGGTTATACTCCTGGCGGATCCGGACCATCAACGCATCCGCCGCCGGGTTGGCATACCCCACAAAGTTGAGCTGGAAGTGGCC
>JAKEGQ010000208.1 GCA_022615475.1 Candidatus Methylomirabilota bacterium
CCGCGCCCGAGAGCCGGGCAAGGACCTCCGCCTGGAAGTGCCCGTAGCACCCCTGCTCAATGGCCCGGCGGGCCTCCTGCATGAGATGTCCGTAATAGTGGAGGTTGTGCAGCGTGTTGAGACGGAGACCCAGGATCTCGCCCGAAACAAAGAGGTGGCGAAGATAGGCCCGGGAGTAATGCCGACAGGTCTCACACCGACACGACCGATCCACCGGTGAAGGGTCCCGGGCGTATCTCGCCCCCTTGATGTTGAGCCGGCCCGTGCTGGTAAAGAGGGTCCCGGTCCGCCCGTGACGCGTCGGCATCACACAATCAAAGAGGTCGACGCCGAGGGCAATAGCCAGGAGGAGATCCTCAGGGGTGCCGACCCCCATGAGGTACCGGGGCCGATCGGCGGGGAGCAGGGGAAGCGCGGCCCTCAGGACCGTCTCCATCTCGGCCTTGCTCTCTCCCACACTCAGACCGCCCACGGCATACCCCCCAAATCCAAGTCGGGTGAGTTCCCGAACCCCTCTTTCTCTGAGATCGGGAAAGACGCCCCCCTGGACAATCCCGAAGAGCATCTGATCGGTTCCCTTATGGACATCCCTGGAGCGCTCGGCCCATCTCAGGGTCCGGTCCAAGGCATCGGCAGCCTGCTCATGGGAGATGGGGTAGGGCGGGCACTCGTCGAGTGGCATGATGATATCGGCCTGAAGTGCCTGCTGAATGGCTATCGTCTGTTCCGGGGAGAGGAAGTGGCGCGATCCGTCCAGATGCGACTTGAAGAGCACTCCATCCTCCGTGATATTCCGGAGGGGAGCCATGCTGAAGACCTGGAATCCCCCGCTGTCGGTGAGGATCGGGCCATCCCATCCCGTAAAGGCACGAAGTCCCCCCAATTCTTGGATAAGGTCGTGACCAGGACGGAGGTAGAGGTGATATGTATTGCACAGGATGAGCTCCACCCCTGCCCGCCGGACTTCCTGAGGGGAGAGGGCCTTCACCGCTCCTGAAGAGGCGCACGGCATGAAGGCCGGGGTCTCCACCGTCCCGTGGGGGGTGTAAAGCCGAGCACGCCGGGCTCCGGACGGATCGACCGCGAGCAGCTCAAAGGGCATCAGATCACCACATCCTCGAAGGTCACCGCGACCCGGTAGGTTTTGAAGGTGATCGTCCCCGCAACTCCCGCGGCGGTGTAGCTCAGGTTCTCGGGCGCTTGCTCGACCAAGATGATCCCCCGAGCTTTTTGCTTTCCCTTTCCCAGGTGCTTGCGGACCCAGCCAATCCGTTGGAGGGTCTCGGCCACGAGGTCCTCTCCCCCTCCCTCCCGATCAGCCACCCTGACCACGACAAAGGCCCCGCTCTTATCCAGGGCTAGTAGATCTATTTCGCCTACCTGAGTGGAATAGCCCGTGCCGACCGGTTTTCCCTTTTCATCGGTGAAGACGCTGAGTCCGGCTTCCAGGAGCTCCGGCTGCCGGGCCAACAGCCTTCGGAGTCCTGCGGCATCCAGTGCGAAGACCGGGAGCGGTTCCTCGGAACTGGTCTGGACCGCCATCGGTCGATCTACCTTCTCCTCTAACGCAACTCCCTCTTCCGGCCCCTCAGCACGTTCCGCGTCGAGATCGCCCAACTCCCGAGGTGAAGCGACAGTGCGGCCTGCATCCTTCCCCTTTTCGCGCCCTGGCTTTGTCACATGGCCGCACTCAGGACAGGTCAGTTGCCCAGCCGGAAGCTGGGTCCCACAGAGCTTACAGAGCATCGTCCCCTCACACGATCAGCATTGCATCGCCGTAGCTGTAGAATCGGTAGCGCTGCTGTATCGCTTCCTCGTAGCCCCTCCTCATGAGAGGCCCGCCGGCGAAGGCACTGACCAGGATCAGCAGGGTCGAGCGGGGCAGGTGAAAATTCGTCAGGAGCGCGTCCACCACCCGAAAGTGGTAGCCCGGAGTGATGAAGAGGGAGGCCATCCCCTCCCCGGCCCGCACCGCTCCCCCGTCGAGCGCGGCGTCCTCGAGAGCCCTGGTCGTCGTGGTCCCGGCCGCCACGACCCGCCGGGCTTCGTTCTTTGCTCGCTTGATGGCGGCCGCGGTCCGCTCAGGAATCGTGTATCGCTCTGCAGCCATCCGGTGCTCCTCGACCCGCTCAACCGTCACCGGCGCGAAGGTGCCCACCCCCACATGGAGGGTGAGGAAGGCGATCTCGACCCCGTGCTGCTCCAGCTGGGTGAGCAGGGCCCGGGTAAAGTGCAGCCCGGCGGTAGGGGCCGCGATGGAACCCTCGACCATCGCAAAGACCGTTTGGTAGCGCTCGGCATCGAGGACCTCTGCGCGAGTGTGCCCGTCGATGCTTCCGCTCCGCTTCACGTATGGGGGGAGCGGCATGACCCCCAGCGTGGGAAGTTCTGCGCGGATGTCCGCTGTCCCGTCAAACTGCAAGAGACGGCGTCCCCCGTCGTGCCGGTCGATCACGAGGGCGCCCACGCCCGCTCCAAAGTGCAGCCACCGGCCGACGGGGAGCGCCTTGCCCGGCCGCACCAGAGCCCACCACCGATTCGAAGACTCCTCCTCAATGAGTAAGACCTCGGCCTTTCCTCCCTCTGTTCGCCGCCCATAGAGCCGGGCCGGAATCACCTTGGCATCGTTGAGGACGAGCAGGTCCCCCGACTGCAGCCACAGGCTGACCTCGCGAAATCGCCGGTGGAGTATCGCCCCATCCTCGCGACGGACCACCAGCAGGCGAGAGGCATCTCGCTCCGGAAGAGGATACTGGGCGATCAGCCCGTCCGGCAGTTGATAATCGAACTCACGAATGTTCATAGTTCATGGTTCAGGGTTCATCGTTCGAGCTGGTAACGGCACGGCTCACGGTGACCGTCAGTACTGATGCTGATGGCCCTCCACGGATGGAATTTTCCACGAACTCTGAACTATGAACCGTGAACTGCTCATCAGGGAAGGCGCCGAAGCTCTGTCAGCGGGAAATAATGCTTCAGGATATCTGGATACGTGTAGGCGAGATCCGCCATCGCCTTGGCACCCCACTGGCTCAAGCCCACCCCATGCCCCCACCCCTGACCGACAAAGATCATGTCACCCCCGTTGGGGTAAATGGTGAACCGCGTGCTCCGGATCCGGTCCGGCCCCAGGATCTGGCGAAACCGCTTCCCTTCGATGTCGAGCACGCCCGCGTCATCCCAGATCCGGAGCCGACTGACCCGGCCGGACCGGCTCCGCCGGGCCGTCTCGATGCGAGTGATATCGCCCAACCGCCAGCCGAGCTGCCCGATGAGGGCCTGCCGGATCTCGGAACGCGGGATCGCCACCTCCCACTGATGCGTGGGGGCGCCAGCCGAAAAGGGATCCTGCGTGCCGACGATGAACGGATACTTTTTCTCCCAGACCTCTACTGCGTCCTCGGTCTCCCCCCCCGAGTCGGCGTGGTAAAAGGCCGGGATCACCTGTCCCTGGTAGGTGAGCACCTCTCCTCGGGTTGCCTGAACCGCCAGGTCCGATCGGGGGTCCTCGCCGTTCACTCCCCGATAGAGCTGAGAGGCGGTCGTGGCATGGAGGTGATAGGGCGCCCCGGGATCCACCAGGCGCTCGTATAAGGCATAGGTCCGGGCCACCACCGCCTGCGCCCGGAGGACCTCGATGGGCCACTCAGGGTTGGCCTCGACCTTCATCACCCCCCGCACGTACTCCTCGAGGGCAATCTCGTTGACGGCCTGAAGCCCCTCCGCGGTATGCCGAACCTCCAGACTCCCCCGATAGGGCCTGCCGTCGATCCAGAAGAGGCCCGCATCCGGTCGAAACCTGACAGCGGTCCCCGTCGTTCCGTTCCAGGCAACCTGCACCGGTTTACCGGGGGGGACGACCTGCACCACGGGGCGCTCGATTTCTTCGAGCCGGGACGGTCCTTCGGCCTGCAGATGAATGGCAGCGACCCCTTGCTTGAGGAGGACGCGAACCGGCCACTCCTCCGCCCGGCAGAGCCCTGAGGTGCAAAGGAGCAGGATGCCACTGACGAACCACCTGCGCATCAACGGCCTCCCCCTCACCGGCGACTGAAGAGGGAAAAGAGAAAGGTGAGCAGGATGCTGATCAGGATCGAAGTCGTCAGGGGGAAGTAAAAGGTAAAATCCCCTTTCCGGATATAGATATCACCCGGCAGCCGGCCGATGAAAGGGATCTTCCCCACCACCAGGAGGAGGCCTCCGAGAAGGGCCAGCACGATGCCGAAGAGGATCAGGAGCTTGGCGAATCCTTCGAATCCGAACATGCTCGTCGTGTTCCCCATTCACCGCTCGCAGAATCAACCGCAGTATATCATCCTGAGCCTGAGCCTGTCAGTCCGCCGTCTCACCCTCAACTCCCCGCCTCCCACAACTCCCCTTGCGGGCGCGCCCTGGGCGGGACGCTGAAGTGATCGAAGGCCAAGCGGGTCGCGGTCCGGCCTCGGGGAGTCCGGGCCAAGAATCCCGCCTGAATCAGGAAAGGCTCGTAAATGTCCTCGATGGTGTCCTTCTCCTCGGCGACGGCCACGGCCAAGGTTTCCAGGCCCACCGGTCCTCCGTCGAATTTCTCGATCAGGGTTTGCAGGATCCGCCGGTCCATGTCATCCAATCCCCGCTCATCGACCTCCAATCGCTCCAGAGCCATATGGGCCAGCTCCTCGCTAATCACTCCGTCGCCCAGCACCTGCGCAAAATCTCGAATCCGCCTGAGGAGCCGATTGGCGACGCGTGGCGTTCCCCGTGACCGGCCGGCCAGCTCGGCCGCCCCCTCCGGACTGATCTCGACCCCCAGGATCTTCGCGGATCGGAGGATGATCCGGCAGATCTCCTCGTCGCTATAGTAATCCAGCCGGTGCAACACCCCGAAGCGACTCCGGAGGGGTGCGGTCAGGAGGCCGGCCCGGGTGGTGGCCCCCACCAAGGTGAACCGCGGGAGGTCCAGTTTGATGGTCCGTGCGTGGGGGCCCTGGCCGATGACCAGGTCCAGCTGGAATTCCTCCATGGCGGGATACAGGATCTCCTCCACCACCCGGTTCATCCGGTGGATCTCGTCGACGAAGAGGACGTCCCGATCCTCGAGATTGGTCAGAATGGCCGCCACATCCCCCGGCCGCTCCAAGACCGGCCCGGAGGTGGCGCGGATCCCCACCTGAAGCTCCGTTGCGATGAGATAAGCGAGTGTGGTTTTCCCGAGGCCCGGGGGGCCGTGGAGGAGCACATGATCCAGAGGCTCTCGCCTCGCCCGGGCCGCCTCGATGAAGACCCGCAGGTTCTCCTTGACCTTCTCCTGACCGATATACTCCTCCCAGAGCCTCGGACGGAGCGTCGGCTCCCACTGCTGATCCTCGTCCAGAGGGCGACGGCTCACGATGCGATCGGTCATGGCCTTATCCCTTGGCGTGCTCGGCGAGCAGACGCAGCGCTTGCCGAATCACCGTCTCGAAATCCTGATCCCCGTCCACCGTGCGGAGGGCTTTGGCTGCCGCCTTGGAGGCCGCGGAGCGGTTGTAGCCAAGATTGAGCAGCGCAGAGACCACGTCCTGCAGGACCTCCTCGCTCCGGTCGCCCTCCGGTGCCGCAACCGCCGGCTCGAGCAGCGGCAAGATCTTCTCCTTCAGCTCCAGAATAATCCGTTCCGACGTCTTGCGCCCCACCCCGGGGATGGCGCCGAGCCGCACCAGATCCGCCCGTCCGATGGCCGCAGCGAGCTCCTCCGCCGTGATGCCGGAGAGGATATTAATGGCCAGCCGGGGCCCGATCCCCGTGACGCCCCGGAGGAGGTCGAAGAGGGCCCGCTCCCGCTCCGTGATAAAACCGTAGAGATGCAAGGCATCCTCCCGGAGATGGGTCACCGTGTGGAGGAAGACCTCGGTCCTCTCGTCAGGGAGCCGGTAGTAGGTGGAAAGAGGAACAAA
>JAKEGQ010000209.1 GCA_022615475.1 Candidatus Methylomirabilota bacterium
GGGCCGTCCTCGGCAGTCACAGAACGGGCTCTATCGACAAACCGTTCGAACAGTTGGAGGATCTGTCGGGTCAAGTTGTTGATGAGATCATCCACGGGTCGCGACTCCATTTAGGGCTAAAATTTTGCAAGGTCTATGCCATGCCGCCGGCGCATTTCCGTCCCCGTGATCAACAAAGAGATGGGGTCCCTTTAGTTGACGAACGCGCCCCATTGAGATAGAAGCTTCGCATGCCACGGGGCGGCTGAGCGCCCCCGATACATATTCCCCTGATTTGCCACACATTGGCCCGTCTCTTGCTATGAATGGGTTTGGCCTAAACCCTTTCACGGAGGAAAGACAATGGGGCGGCATCTGAAGAGGGCTATTTGGCTCGGAATCATAGCTGTCCTGCTGGCGGCCTGCGGGACCACCCAAGAGGCCAGACAGGAGGCGAGCCAGGAGGACAGGCTCTGGGAACACTTTAAACTAACTCTCGCCGAGCGCCAGGTGGTCCGCAGGCGACACACAGCCGAGATGTGTCAGCGTCGCGGTGTGGCCCTGCCCGCCCAGTACCAGCAGAAGGGGGGAGGCATTCTGGAGGAGTACGTCGCATCCCGCCCGCCTTGTGGAATCCCAGCGCGGGAGCGGATCGAGGGGTCCGAGGGCGACTTCCGGGCGACCTGGCAAGCCGTGATGGCCAAGCCGGTGCCCCTTGCGTTCGAATGGCTGCTGGCAACAAAGCGCCGGATCGGCTTCTGGTTGGATGCGGGCGGCCTCACCCCCGCAGAGGCCAGCACTGCGTTACGCGAAGCCCAGTGGGTCGTGGGTGAGTCGGAGACTCACGCCCTGCCGGCTGCGGTCGGGTCGGGTGAGCCGTCGGCCGCCGCGCAAAAAGCTTTTGCCAGCCTCAATACCGCCCTCAATCAGGCCCTCACTGAACAGGGTATCGTCTGCCGACACAAGGGAGAAAGCCAGGCGTGCTTCTAGTCTTTTTTTCCTGTCTCTGGCAGGCGGAGACAGAATTGCCATAACGGGATGATGTTGTGACAGATTGGCACACATCGACAGCGCTTCTCCTTCTGGCCGACGATACCGGCCGTCGCCTCCGGCTACGGCTCAGCCGGCAGGCGCTCTATTCCATCCTCCTCGGCGGGCTCCTCACCCTCCTGGCCCTGGGCTACCTCGGCTATCACTTCCTGGTCTTCCAGGTCGACTATAGTGAGCTGGCCGAGCTGCGCGAGGCGGTCCAGGCCCAGGAAGAGATGGCGGCCCAGCTCGAGAGCCTCACCCAGGAGCTGACCCGGCTCCAGTCCTTCGACACCCAGATCCGCCGCCTCGCCGGGATGGAGACGGGCCCGGTGGCCCCGGGGGGGAGCCCCCGCGCGGTCGGCGGCGGCACCCTGGAGCTCGCCAAGGCGCTGAAAGAGGGGGAGCAGGCAGAGCAGGCCCGGCACCTCGCCCGGCTCTACCAGGACCTCGAACGGCTCGAGCGGGAGATCGCGCTCCGGGCCGAGAGCCTGCAGGCGGTGACCGAGTACCTCACGAAGCAGAAGGACCGCCTCGCCGCCACCCCGGCGCTCTGGCCCATCGAGGGCCACCTCACCTCCCGCTTCGGCCCCCGGACCTCGCCCTTCACCGGCCAGCCCCAGCACCACACCGGCATCGACATCGCCGCCCCCTCCGGGACCCCCATCCGCGCCCCCGCCGATGGCGTCGTCACCTTCGCGGGCACCCTCCCGGGCTACGGGCATGCCGTGGTGTTGACCCACGGCTTCGGCTTCAAGACCTTCTACGGGCATAACCAGCGGAACCAGGTGAGTAAGGGCCAGACGGTCAAGCGCGGCCAGGTCATCGCCCTCGTCGGCAACACCGGCTACAGCACCGGCAGTCACCTCCACTACGAAGTCCTCCTCAACGACCAGCCCCACGACCCCCTGAAGTACATCGTCGATGACGTGCAGCGGGCCCAGGCGCTGCGCGGAAGATAGTCGCCGCCTGATCGGAGGTGCGCCAATACGCCTCTGGTCGGGTGAATCAAAGCGAAGCGTCTCCCAGTAAAATTGCGTGTTTGCTGCCCTGCTTGCATGGCACACAAGTTGCACCCATGTCATGTTGCAGTGACTTCTACTCATGCAGAAACTCGAGTGATTCGGAGGTATGATCGATGAAGGCCAGCCCTATGACCCGTATGGTGGTCATCCTGCTCTCTTTGCTGCTCGTACCCAGCGGGGCCCTGGCGGGTTCCCCGACTGACTGGATCCGAACGACTCTCGGCGATGTGAGAAGCACCTTGGCCGAGCACGATGTGGATGGGAAGGTCTCTCAGGAGGAACTCACCGAGATGTCCCGCCTCATCGACGAGCGCTTCGACTTCCCTGAGCTGGCCCGACTGGCGTTAGGCCAGCATTGGCATCAGCGCTCGCCGCAAGAGCGTAAGGAGTTCGTCACACTTTTCGGGAAACTCCTCGCGCGATCCCACTTCATGAAGATTCAGACCAAGGCCAAGGCGGAACAGCGTTATGTCGGGGAGCAGGTCGAGGGGGATCGGGCCATCGTCCAGGCTGTGGTGATGGCCGAGGAGAATGAAATCCCCATCGATTACGCCCTCGTCCGGCATAACGGGAGCTGGAGAATCTACGACCTGGGGATCGACGGCACGCGGCTCTCCGAGGTCTACCGGTCGCAGTTCAACAAGGTCATCAGCTCGGGCTCCTACGACGACCTCATCCGGCGGATGCAGATCAAGCTTCAAGAGTTCGCCGTCGAGGGCGGGGCCGAGAACTAGCCATCCACTGGCGACCCTCCGTCCTGCGGATTCATGGCAGGCGGGGGGTATTTTTTCCGTCGGACTTCCCCCCCCTGCATCTCAGGACTGAGGGCCGAGCCCTTTGCTCAGTCCTCATGGCTCATACCTCATCACTGTCGTAAACCTCTCTGTCGTAAACCTCAGTCCTCATCGCTCAGTGGTTCGACTGGGCTCACCACCCTGAGCCTGTCGAAGGGTCCTCGTCGCTGAATCACTCCTCGTCGTTCAGCCGATCGCGGAGCGGGGGACCGCTATGCCCTTCCGACTCATCGGGGGGGTAGGCTCGACGGAAGTTCGTGGCGAGCAGCCAGACGAGGAGTCCGACCATATTTGCGCCGAAGAAGAGGCCCAAGGCCGTCTTCGCCTGGCCGTGGAGCATGAAGAGAAAGGCCAGGGCCAGGAGGGCGATCATCACCGTCCCCCCCCAGACCCAGACCGCGCCGTGCAGCGTCATGGTTCCCCCAGTCGGTGGGCCTATTGTATGGCCCTGGAGCTTCGAGATGCAAGCGTTCATCAAAATCTCCTTGCGGGAGTTCGCCATATCTGTTATACATCCCCCGTTTATCACGGAGCGCATCGCACGAACGGGAGGGAGCGATGCTGGTGACGCCGGTGAGCTACACGCTGGCTGTGGGGGCGGCCGAGGGTCTGACACCCCTGAACGCCTTCGATAATGCCTTGCTGGCTGCGGGGATCGGTAACGTAAATCTCGTGAGGGTCAGTAGCATTTTGCCCCCGGGTGCCAAGTATGTGAAAGCCCTCCAGATCCCGCCAGGGTCGCTGGTGCCGACGGCCTACTGCACGTGCACCTCTGCTGTCCCCGGCGAGTGGATCACGGCCGCGGTTGCGGTTGGGCTCTCTCGAGACAGCTTCGGCGTGATCATGGAATACGAAGGAACGGGGAAGCGTGAAGAGGCTGAGGCCGAGGTGACCCGCATGCTCGAGGCGGCGTTCGAGGGGCGGAAGATGAAGCTTCACGAAGTCAGGATTCAGGGGGTCGATCATCAGGTGAAGACCCTCGGGTCGGTGGTCGCGGCTGCGGTCCTGTGGTACTAGCGCGCTCTTCGCCGTTCATGGTTCGTAGTTCGCGGTTCATGGTAATACTCGGATTCATTAATCTCTGATCTATGAACGACTCGACTGAGCTCGTCGAAGTCCCTGAACCATGAACAAACCCGAAGGGTAGGGTAATGGAGTTTTGGTTCACCGAAAAGCAGACCGAACACCTCGGGCTCAGCGTGCGGGTCCACAAGAGCCTGCTCATAGAACAGACCCCCTTCCAGAAGTTGGCCGTTCTGGAGACCTACCAATACGGCCGGATGTTGGTTCTCGACGGAGCGATCCAAACCACCGAAAGAGATGAGTTCGTCTATCACGAGATGATTGCCCATGTCCCCTTGACCACCCATCGCCGACCTGGGGAGGTCCTGGTGATCGGGGGAGGCGACGGCGGGGCGGTCCGGGAGATTCTGAGGCATTCCAAGGTCAGGCGCGTTCGTCTTGTCGAGATAGATGACCGGGTGGTGGCCGCTGCGCGCCGATTTCTGCCCGGTCTGAGCCAGGCCCTGGATGATCCCCGGGCAGAGGTCGTCAACGCCGATGGAGCAGAGTATCTCCGGACGTTGCCCGGAGCGTGCGACGTGATCATTGTGGATTCCACCGACCCGGTCGGTCCCGCGGTGAAGCTGTTCGAGGCGGACTTCTTCCGGACGGTGCACGACGCCTTGGCCCCTGAGGGCCTCTTTGTCGCCCAATCCAAGTCCCCGTATCTCGATCGCGGACTGATTCGCGATCTCCTCGGCATCGTTCGTTCCCTC
This sequence comes from Candidatus Methylomirabilota bacterium, assembly GCA_022615475.1. Classification (GTDB taxonomy): domain Bacteria; phylum Methylomirabilota; class Methylomirabilia; order Methylomirabilales; family CSP1-5; genus CSP1-5. The sequence continues at coordinate 4,606 of JAKEGQ010000209.1, forward strand.
TTCCCCGTGGCCCTTCTCTATACGGCAGCGATCCCGACGTACCCCAGTGGACTCTGGAGCTTTGTGCTCGGCTCAAAGGTACATCATCCGCTCACCTTTGATGAGGGACGGGCCGAAAAGCTCGAGACCCGCTACTACTCTCCCGAAATCCATCGAGCCGCCTTTGTCCTTCCCCGCGAGATCCGGGACGAGCTCAATCAGGCCCAATGATGCGACGCAGGTGCCCTGGGATCATTCTCTTCGGGGCTCCCCTGGACCTCACCTCTTCATATCGACGCGGAACCCGATTGGGCCCCCACCGGATCCGGGCGGCCGGGGAGGGTCTCGAAGATTACAGCCTGGCGCTCGACCGGGATGTTCGCCAGGTCAAGGTGACCGATCGGGGGGACCTCGAGCTGCCGTCTGACGATCTTGAGGCATGCCTGGCGAGGATTGAAGAGGAGGCGGCGCGGGCCGTAGAGAAGGGGATGGCCTTCGTGGCCTTGGGTGGGGAACACCTGATCACCCTCCCCTTGGTGAAGGCGGCTCTGGCGAAGTATCCGGAACTGGCCCTTCTTCATGTGGATGCCCACGCGGACCTCGCCGAGCGCTATGACGGAA
>JAKEGQ010000210.1 GCA_022615475.1 Candidatus Methylomirabilota bacterium
GCCTGGAGCGTCTCCGTCTGCGCGAAGAGCGGGCCGTACTCCAGCGTGCCGAAGGTGGTCCAGAGCAGGAAGAGCCCGAGGAGGAAGCCGGCGTCCCCCACACGATTGACGAGGAAGGCCTTGTTCCCCGCATCGGTCGCCGTCTTTTTCTCGTACCAGAAGCCGATGAGGAGATACGAGCAGAGCCCCACCCCTTCCCAGCCCAAGAACAGGAGGAGATAGTTATTGGCCAGGACGAGCATGAGCATGGCGAACATGAACAGGTTCATGTACACGAAGAAGCGCGGGTACCCGGGATCGTCGTGCATATACCCGATGGAATAGACATGAATGAGGAAGCCGACAAAGGTGACCGTCAGCATCATCACGGTGGACAGGGGATCGACGAGAAAGCCGATCGGGACCTGGAAATCCCCGGCCACGACCCACGGGTAGAGGTTCCCCTCGAGGGTGTGCCCGCGAAACACTGGGAGGGCGATCAGCAGCGCCACCCCAAAGGCGAGACCCGCGGCCGGGACCGCCACCCAGTGGGCCCGCTTCCGGAGGTAGCGCCGGCCCAAGAGGCCGTTGATCACGACCCCGAGCAGGGGGAAGGCCGGCACTAACCAGATCAGCTCGGCCATGAGAAAACTCCGTTCATGGTTCAGGGTTCAGACCAAGAAGCCGAGTGCCGAGACCATCCCTGAACTCTGAACCATGGTTACCATTTCATCAGGTTGATCTCATCGACGTTCACGGTCTTGAAGTTACGATAGAGCCCAAGGACGATGGCCAGTCCCACCGCCGCCTCGGCTGCAGCCACGGTGATGACGAAAATGGCAAAGACCTGGCCGTCCAGAGTCGAGTTGGGCAGATACCGGGACAGGGCGATGAAGTTGATGTTGACGGCGTTGAGCATCAGTTCCACCGCCATGAGAATCGCGATGGCATTGCGTCGGGTCAGGACGCCGAACATTCCTATTCCGAAGAGGAGGGCCCCCAGGGTGAGATAGTAAGACAGAGGGGTCATTGCATTACTCTCCTTCCCGCCGGGCCAGGATAATCGCCCCAACCATGGCGGCGAGGAGCAGCACGGAGGCCACCTCGAAGGGAAGGACATGCGTCGTGAGGAGGAGCCGCCCGAGGGCAGATGTGGTCTCCGAAGGAGCCGGCGCCTCGCCAGAGACCCGGATGCCCGCGAGGGAGGCGTAGACGAGAATGGCCGTAATCCCTACTGTGACCAGGCCACTCATCCAGACCTGTTCGTTAAACACCTCGGCGCGAGAGGCGATCCGCGTGGTGAGCATGATGGCAAATAGGAGGAGGATGGTGATCCCGCCGACATAGATAAGGACCTGGACGGCGGCCAGGAACTCGGCATCCAGAAGGACGTAGATCCCGGCCACGCCACAGAAAGAAAAGATCAGGGCGACGGCCGAGTGGACGATATTTCGCGCCAAGACCACCAGCAGCGCGGCAGCCACGGTAAAGACCGCTAGGGCAAAGAAGAACACTTCCGTCACCCTGTTTCCCTCGTCGGGTGTTAGGCCTTCCGCGTCTGTTTTCCAGCGCCTGCGGGGGGCGGCGCCTTCACCCCTGCTCCTGCCGGGGAGCGGGGAGTCATAATGGTGGGATAGAAGCCGTCGGCGTGCATCGTCTCCATGTCGTAGACGAGATTGGTCCGACTGAACCCACCCAGTTCGTACATGCCGGTGTACATGGAGATGGCATCAAAGGGACAGACCTCGACACAGAGATTGCAATACATACAGAGGTTATGATCAATGACGAACCACTTGGGCCGGCGGGCCTTCCCTTTCCCCTCTCCCTCCAGGTGGATGCAGTTGGCGGGACAGATCCGGGCACACATGTCGCAGGCGGTGCACTTGAGCTCCTTCGAGTCCAGATCAACGGTCAGCACATGTCGCGTGAGCGCTCGGACCGGGAGCTGCCGCTTCTCCTCAGGATACTGGACCGTTACCGCCCGGGTAAACAGGTACCGGAGCGTAATCTGCATCGAGAGGATGATGCTCCAGAAGCCTTGCCAAAGCTCTCGGAGATACCGCCACATCTTCTAAGCCCCCTAGCTAAAGGCCCACACGAGCAGTCCGGTAATCCCCAGATTGGCAAACGCCAAGGGCAGGAGGACCTTCCAGGCGACGTCCATCAATTGGTCAACCCGCACCCTGGCCAGCGTCCACCGAAGCCACATCATCACGAAAAGGAGAAAAAAGGTCTTCAGGAGAAACCAAAGCCACGGGGGCAACAGGGGTCCGCGCCATCCCCCCAGAAAGACGGTCGTCGCGATGGCACAGACTGTGAACATATTAGCATACTCCGCCAGGAAAAAAATGGCGAAGCGCATCCCGCTATATTCGACGTGAAATCCTGCCACGAGCTCCGACTCCGCCTCCGGAATATCGAAGGGGAGCCGATTGGTCTCGGCCACGGCACAGGTGAAATAGGTCAGAAAGGCCAACGGCTGCAAGACGATGAACCAGAGATACCGTTGGGCCTCCACGATTTTTGTCGTGCTGAGAGAGCCCGCCAGGAGGACCGGCCCGATCAAGGAGATCACCAGGGGCACCTCATAGCTCACCGCCTGTGCCGCGGACCGGAGCGCCCCCAACGCGGCATACTTGTTGTTCGAGCTCCAGCCGGCCATGATGATCCCGACCACGGCCAGCGAAGAAATCGCGATGACGTACAGGATCCCGATGTTGAGATCCTCTACGATCAGGCCGGGACCGAATGGGATGACCACATAGGCGGCTAAGGCAGCGGCGAAGACGACCATGGGGGCCAGGATGAAGACCGGCCTGTCGGCCCGGGTCGGGATGATGTCCTCTTTGAGGAGGAGCTTGACCCCGTCGGCGATGCTCTGGGCCCACCCGTGCCAGCCCCCCACGCGCATCGGCCCAAACCGAGCCTGGATGTGGGCACTGATCTTTCGTTCCCACCAGATCAAAAACATCGCCACCACCGAGATGAAAAGGATGATGATGCTGACCACCACCAGCATGACGATGAGACGCGGCACGATCCACGGAATGCCCCACCCCTCGAACAGGGCATAAAAACGCGCGACAAGGTCCCCAGATTGGATGTGTGGCATCTCGCGTCTCGCTTGCAAGCAGCGGCTAGAAAGCTAGAATGCTGGGAAGCTAGAAGGTGGGATCGAGCTTTTCAGCCTCCCAGCATACCAGCCCCTCGATCTTCCTCGGGGTGGTGAGCGGTTCGGCTGAGCTCACCGTCGAAGCCCCGCCGAACCACGACCCAGCATCCTAGCGCCTCATTCAGCGATCGACTTCGCACAGGACGATGTCCACGCTCCCGAGCACCGCCACCGCATCGGCCACCAGATAGCCGGGGAGCATCACCGGGAGGGCGGACAGGTTCACAAAGGTCGGCGCGCGGACCTTGTACCTGTACGGCTTCTCGGACCCGTCCGCGATGATGTAGTCCCCCAGCTCTCCTCGGGGGCTCTCCACCCGGGAGTAGATGTCTCCCACCGGCGCCCGCAGCTTCTTGGCCACCGGCGCGAGGACCGGTCCCGGCGGGATGTCCTTGAGGGCCTGTTCCACGATCCGGACGGATTGGTCAATTTCCTGGCGCCGAACCCAGAACCGGTCCCAGACATCACCGCTTGTCCCGACGGGGATGTCAAACTCGAAGCGATCGTAGATCCCGTAGGGGTCATTCTTTCGGAGATCCCACCGGATCCCCGAGCCCCGGAGCACGGGCCCAGAGCACGCGTAACTCACGGCGTCTTCCGGCTTGAGGATCCCCACCCCCTGGATCCGCTTCTGCCAGATGATGTTGTCGGTGCTAAGGCGGTCGTACTCCGGCAGGCGCGGTTTGAACCACTGGAGAAAGGCCTTGACGTCCCCCAGCCATCCCTCCGGGACATCCAGGGCGAGCCCTCCAATCCGCATGAAGCTGTAATTCAGCCGCTGCCCCGAGACCGCCTCGAAGAGATCCAGGACCATCTCCCGTTCCCGGAAGCACCACATGAAGAGGGTAAAGTTGCCGAGGTCGAGCCCGAAGGTCCCCAACCAGATGAGGTGCGACGCGATCCGCTGCAGTTCCCCGATGAGGACCCGCAGGTACTCCGCCCGCTCCGGGATCTGGATCCCCATGAGGCGCTCGCAGGCGAGGCAGTAGGCCCAGTTGTTGTACATCGAGGCGAGGTAATCGAGCCGGTCGGTGTAGGGGATGATCTGGACGTAGGCCCGGTTCTCCCCGATCTTCTCGTGGCAGCGATGCATGTAGCCCATGTAGGGGATGCACTCGCGCACCACCTCCCCGTCCAGCTTGATGAGCAGGCGCAGGACCCCGTGGGTCGAGGGGTGCTGCGGGCCCATGTTGACCCACATCTCCTCCATGGATTCGCCGGTCTGTTCTTTGACCTGCTGCAGGTGAAGGTTGACCGTCGTCATGGCGAGTCCTCTTTACGCCGTGGTCGGCCGGACCACACTCCCGGGCTTCCGATCATCCCAGGGATAGGGGACGAACCGCTCGTCTTGGTAATCCTTCCGCAGGGGATGGCCGATCCAGTCTTCGGGGAGGAGAATCCGCCGGAGATCTGGATGATTCTCAAAACGAATCCCGAACAGGTCAAAGGCCTCCCGCTCGTGCCAGTCTGCCGTTCCCCAGAGGGGGACCACCGAGCGAAGCACCGGCTCATCGCGGGGGACTCGAGCCCGGAGAATGATCTTTCCCGGCTGCCTCAGCGAGGAGATGGCATACGCTACCTCCATCTCGTTCTCGCCGATCCAATCGACCCCACTCAGGCAGTTCAGGTATTCGAACCCCAGCTCTTCCTTGATAAAACGGCAGATCTCGAAATTCTGATCTGCCTTGACGGTGAGAGTGGCCTCTCCGCGCCGGACCTCTGATGTCCGGACCTCACTCGCGAACCGGGCCCGAATCTGCTGCAGGATCTCTTCTGCCGTCATCGCACACCTCGATCACCGTGGACCGACGACCGTTAGACGGGTTCACGGTTCACAGTTGACAGTTCACGGACTGAAGAGCCCAGTTCGACCGTGAACCATGAACTGTGAACCAGGCCTCGGTTAGACCCATTCTAGCGCCCCTTTTGCCCAGGCATAGGCGAGGCCGACCAGAAGGATCACGATGAACACCATCATCTCGACAAAGGCGAAGAACCCGAGAGACGTGTAGACAACGGCCCAGGGGAAGAGGAAGACCGTCTCTACCGCGAAGAGGATATAGACCAGGGCAAAGAGATAGTAGCGGATGTGGATCCGGAGCCATGGGCTTCCAATCGGATCCTCGCCACACTCGTACGTGTCGAGTTTTTTCGCTGACGGCTTCGCCGGGCGGATAAGGCGGGAAACGATGTCGATGTTGAACACGACGAAGAGGGCACCGACGATGAGGAAAAACGCAACGTATGCGTAATCCGCCGCCATGGCTTTTTCACACCAGATAACAAAAATGCCCCGTAGCAGGGCATCACATCCCGGGATGCTTCTTGTGCTTGTGAATCCTGGTGCTAACTATCACAGAATCTCTTCGATTGTCAAGGGGAATATCGGTTGTTTTCATCGCTTCCCGAGGGTTCGGATGCACGCCAGGACATCTTCCCGCGCTCCACTCACATGTCGGCATCTTGCCCTGCCTCCACATCCTGCTCCTTTTCCCGTTGCGATACATCCGGCGCCGCTCCGCCAGCCCCGTCCGGACCCGGAATGGTCGGAGACCTCTCGAGATCCGCCAGGAAATGGCAGGTCGAGCAGAACCCTTCCGACTCCACGCCTTCGCTCCAGAGGAAGCGCGCCTCGCACCGGCTGCACCGGCGGTAGGGCTTTTCTACCAAGACCTTCGGCTTTCCCATGACTGCGGAGAGCGAAAGCCCCTGCCGGTAGGTCAACGCATTCGGGATGCAGGCATCAAGACAGAGGGCGCAGTTGACGCAGCGATTCACTTCCAAGGCGAGGCGAAAGACCTCCTCGTCCTCTCCCCGCACGATCGCCTTCGTCGGACAGATCCGAACACAGGCCTCACAGCCGTTACACTTGATCTCGTCGAGGAGGAGCTCTGCACAGGGGCCCTCGGGGTCGTAGGGGATTTCCTCCTCCCCGACCCCCAACTTCTTGAGGATGTAGGGAAGCAGCCGATTCCGCAGTGGGAGGGGAACGCCCTCGACGGATCTTCTCCCGTGAAGGCCCTCGGAGAAGTCGTCGAGGAACGAGGCCATGAGCTGCATGCCTTCGCTCCTCACCCAGGCGAAAAAGGCCCGACGGTCGGGACCGACCGTCCTCGATCCCTGACTCTTCTCCGGACTCTCTTCCCCTTCACCCACTTCCACGATCCTCTCTGCAGCGCCCGGAATAACTCGACTCCATCTGTGCATCCGATCCAGCGTGCGCCGGTATCGGGGCATCGCCTCTGTGTACGGGCAGGCTCCGCAGGGGCTTCGCGTGAGGGAGATCTTCTGCGCCCCGAGAGCCAGCGCCCCCAGCACGACCGTCTCGTCCAGCCCCGCCAGACAGGGCAGGACAAGGTCGGCCGATGCGACATCGGCGCTCCGCTCGCAGGTGATGGACAGGGAGCCGCCTCGGCGTAGGACGGAGGCCGCGTGAGAGAGGAGCTGTCCCGGTGCCGCGCCGCTGAGGTCAAAGGCCGAGACCGGACAGACGGCGAGGCACACCCCGCAGCCGGTACAGTGACTCAAGACGTGAACCCCCCCGCGGAGGTCGATGCTCTGGACCGGGCAGCTCTTCACGCAGAGGTCGCACTCCGAAAGTCCAGAGTGTGCCCGGAGGCAGCGGGGGGCCTCCACGGTCGCCTGCGCTCCGCTCACCCGATACAGAAAGCGTTCGAGATGATCCAGGGGCTCCATTTTCGATGACCGATGACGGACGACCGATGACCGCCCAGGGGTTCATGGTTCAGGGTTCATGGTTTATAGATCCCGAACCCTGAACTATGCACCATGAACCAACGACTGGAGGGTTTCTCGGGCTGCGTCAATGGAGATTGCCACATCCTGGGCAGAGTGGGCGGCAGACAGGAAAGCCGCCTCGAACTGGGAGGGGGGAAGGCTCACCCC
>JAKEGQ010000211.1 GCA_022615475.1 Candidatus Methylomirabilota bacterium
TACTGGATGGCCATCCGGACGAGCTGCTTGGTGCCGGTGATGCTGATCGGCTTGATGCCGATGCCGGAGTCGGGCCGGATCTTGGCCTTCATCTCTGTGGTCAGGAAGGCCAGGAGCTTCTGGGCCTCCGGGGTCCCCTGCTGCCACTCGATCCCGGCGTAGACATCCTCGGTGTTCTCCCGGAAGATCACCACGTCCATCTTCTCGGGGTGTTTCACGGGGCTCGGGGTGCCCTTGAAGTAGCGGACCGGCCGGACACAGGCGAAGAGATCCAGGATCTGCCGGAGCGCGACGTTGAGGCTCCGGATGCCGCCCCCCACCGGGGTGGTGAGGGGGCCCTTGATGGCCACGATGTAGTCCCGGATGGCGTCCACCGTGGCCTGCGGGAGCCACTCCCCCGTCGCCTTGTGGGCCTTCTCGCCGGCCAGGATCTCCTTCCAGGCAATGCGCTTCTGGCCCCCGAAGGCCTTCTCGACGGCGGCGTCGATGACCCGGACGCTCGCCGCCCAGATGTCTCCCCCGATCCCGTCCCCCTCGATGAAGGGGATGATGGGGTCGTCGGGGACGACGAGGCGGTTGTTTTTGAACTGAATTTTGGTGCCAGTCCCTTGTGCCATATTGAAGTCCTCCGTATCCGAGTGCGGGTTCAACCACCTCACGGTCGATCGAGGCCAGTATTTCCGTTGCCCGACCCGGATTATTCACAATAAACTGAATAATCCGCCCTACGGGCCGTTCGACTATGCTCACGGTCCCGAGCCCCGTCGAGGGACTTCGACTCCGCCCCGCGTTTGCGGGGCATCGCTCAGGGCAAGCCTTCACGCCCTCCTGACGATGTTTTCCTCGATGTGCCGGAGCATCTCGTCGTTGGTGCCGTACTTGAACTCTTCGAGGCCCCGCTTGGTTGCCTCCTGCCGTTCGACGCGCTCCAAGATCCGCCAGAGCCCCTTATGAACGACCGGGACTGTCCGATTCCGCAGGTGATGGTAAATGGCGCCGATCCGTTGATAGATCTCCCGGCGGCTAACCCGAGGACGCTGGTCGAGGTACCGATTGACCACGGCCGCCCCCTTCTCCCCATCAAGCCGCGCGATGCCGACCACCCCCTCGCTGGCGTTCCGCGACCATCCAATGACAAAGACGCCATTGAGGCTCTGGTCGGCCTTGGGATCATAGGCTTGATACGCGGCCGCTTCAGGATTCGCGGGATCCGGTTTTGGATTGGTCGAGTAGCCCCAGGCGCCTTTTGCTGGGGTAAGACCGAGGTCGAGATCCACGACGTCCCCGATGGCAAAGACCACCGTGTCCACGGGGAGGATCGTGGTCTCCCCCAGGCCTTTGGCGGAAAGTTGGCCCCTGCGTTCCTCCAACGTGTTCTCCTCAACCTCCATACCGACCACCCGTCCGGTCTCGTCCCGGACGATCGCTTTCGGTGACGCCAGAAAGCGGAACTTGATGCGGGTGGGACCCCTGCCCACCTTCGGCTCGACGTGACAGTCCTTGGTCAGCTCCTTGAACTGGACGTCCATGTCCTGGCCGAGCGGCTCGAGCCTGGGTCGAATGCGCTCGAGCTCTTGCTTGAGCGCCTCTTGGTCGATATGCCACGCGATGGTTCGCATCTCGCGGTCATCGTATTTCCGCTCCACGGGCCCTCGCCGCGCCACGGCGATGACCTCGGGAACCTTGCGGATCGTCACCAGATAGTTGGCAATGTCCGCCATGACGTTGCCGATACCGATGATGGCCACGCGGTTCCCCATGGGAAACTCTCTCTGGCTGAAAGGGGGGAGGAGGTTGTAGTGATAGACCAGGTCCTTGGCGTGATAGACGTTTGGCCCGTCGTCCCCGGGAACACCCAACGACTTCGTCCCCTGTGCGCCCGCCCCGACCACGATCGCGCTCGGCTTGAGGTCCTGTATTTCGCTGAGGCGGATGGCCCCCGCACCTCCCACGGTGACACCGCCAAAGTAAATGACCCGGGGATCGGCCAGGATCTGCCGAAACTGCTTTCGCAAACCCTCTTTCATCTTGTGCTTGGACAGGTAGATGCCGTACTCCGCCAGGCCACCGGGCTTGATGTCCCGGTTGAGGATCACCACGGTATGGCCTTTCCCGGCAATTTTGCCTGTGGCATAGAGGGCTGCGGGGCCGGCGCCCACCATAATGACCAGATGTCCCATGTTGTCTCCTTGCGACATCATCACCTCCCTCCCCTACTTATCTCAATCACCGGGCCCATGGCAATACCACCTGCTTTGCTGGCAAGGGGCATGCCAGACCCGCCCAGAGGCCGGGGGATCACTGGGGGCGAAGATTTTCATTGAATTCAAGAGGTTAGAATGGACGGGCTCGCCGAGCTTTGGATCGGGGCAGCTGAGCGGAGGGGAGACTAGGACATCGCTGCCCCAGCCCGCACGTCGCCAAATTCTTAACGCCTCGGATTATAAGGAGGAGAGACATAGGACATCCGTGTCCCAGGCTAACGAGTATGCCCGGCTCACCAACTCATCCCATGATCGTCCGCGGGGCGAAGCTCATGCTGGTGAAGGAGCGCTTGTAGGGCGACTCGCCGATCTTGGTGACCCGTCCCTTGCCGAGCTTGAAGCGGTAGCGATTCGTCACAGGGTCGGGCACGCGGGGGACCACTGCGTTCGGAGGATTGCCCGTGAAACCGAAGTATGCCCAGGCTACCCCTTTCCGCACTGCGTCGGTGACGATCGCGACCGCGTTGAAGCTCCCGGTAGTGGACTTGATGTGACCCGCCTTCTGGAGTTCGGTGAAGGAGAGCTCATTGTCATCCACGCCCACGTAGCCGCCCGTCTGCACCAACACGTTATCGTTCTCGATCGCCACCAGATCGCCGGACTCGATCCCGCGGGCTTTGGCGTCCTCTGGGTGGATCTCGATGAATTGGTACGGCCAGCGCTGCATGATGTAGGGACGGCGCACATCATCAAATCCCGTCTGCCACAGCTCGTTGATCCGCCCATTGGTCACCCACAGCTCGTCTCCGACAGGTTTCACCGCCTCGTAGAAATCCTGAAAGTCTTCCCAGTAGCTCCGGAGCAGGATTGCTTTCCCCGTGTGCGTGTCGAAGGAGGTCAGCCACTTGGGATGAGTGGTGGGTCCCTCGGGTGGCCCGAGGACCAGGGTTGGATCGTGGAGGCGTTTGGTCCCGAGGAGCTTACCTCCGACCATGCGGATCGGGGTCTGAATCCCTTCGGTCCCGTACTGGCGTAGCAGGTCGTGGGCGCGTTTGCCCTCCTGCTTGGCCTTCACTACCAGGGGGTAATAGTTCAGGACCCCGCCGCGACCGAAACGGGCCGACTCCTCGAAGACCTCGTTCGAGTTCTTCCAGTCGAACCCGTCAAATCCCATCTTCTTGGCAAACCCCGCAATGATCCACCAGTCGGGCTTAGCCGCACCCGGCGCATCGTAGAACTTGGAGTAGAGCCGGAGGCGGCGCTCGCCGTTGCACCGGGTGAAATCCTCCTCCCCCCAGGTCGCGGCCGGCAGCACGAGGTCGGCGAACTGCGTCCCGATCGGATCGACGGGATAGATGTCCTGATGCACCACGACCATGCCGCCGGAGTCCACGCGCTTCTTTAGCGACTCTATCGCGGATTGTGAATCGAAGCTCTTGATCTGGCTGGGATTCCGCCGTGTCATCGTCTCGAAGACATCCATCAGCTCCTGGGAGGCCGCCATGGCCTGAAGCCACGTGGTTCCGATGACCCAGGCGAAGCGGACATGACCATCCACCACCCAGCGGTCGAGGTCGATTTCCTTCTTCCGCCTTCCCGGAAACTTTTCGGGCGACAGGATCCGGGGGTAACCGGCGCCTCCCATCCACCCGCGCTGATGGCCGCCACCGCGCGAGATGACTCGGCCGGCACGATTGCCCGCCCCGCAGATCAGCCCCAAGGCAGCGAACGAGGTCGTGTTGCCGAGGTTGTTGCACCAATAGATCCCCTTTTCCAGCATGAAGGAGGCCTTGGGCCGGGAACCATCCGGACGGGGCTTGGCCAGCATCGCTGCCGCCTTCGTGATCAACGCCGCGGGGACTCCAGTGATCTGCTCGGCGGTCTTGAGTTCGGCATACTTGTACCCGAGAATCCACTTCTTGTACTCGGAAAACCCCACCCCGTAGCGGCCCCACGTGGTAAACCACTCCACCGGGGTGTTCCGAGGGCCTCGCCCCATGCCGGTGTCTATCTCCCACTGGTTCGAGAGCCATTTATCGATGAACTCCTTGTCCTCCCAGCCGTTTTCCAGGATGACCCGGAGGATGGCCAGATGGAGGACCACGTCGGTTCCCGGGATCACCGGCAGGAAGAGCCCACCCTTGGTCTCGCCGTACGCCACCCCGGTCGTCTTCCGTGGGAGGGCGAAAATGAGCTTCTTGTTCGGGGTTTCCCCCCCCATGATCCACGTTGTGTAAAGCACTGACTTGGTCTCCCATGGATCCACGCCGGCGAAGTAGATGACTTCTGCCTCTCCCCAGTCCTCGTAGGACGCGCTGAAGGCGTCGATGCCTGACCAGTCAAGGCCAGGCGTATCCGGCCCCGGGCCGGGTTTGTCGTGGGGGGCATACGCCGGCGTCCCGATGGCACCAAAGGCCAGCTTCGAGATTGCATAGGTGTTCTCGAAGTACTGATACGAGTAAGTCTTCATCGCCCACGCCTCGGCGCCATACCGGTCGAGCACGTGGCGAGAGATCCCGGCCATGACCTCGAAGGCCAGATCCCACGAGATCGCCTGAAGAGTGCCCCGGACCCGCATCATCGGGTGGAGCAGGCGGTCCTGAGAGGGCTTGTTGGGGTTGTAGCACTTCTGGGCGAGGACCCCTCCGCGGATCGAGTGATTTCCGCCGATGTTGACCACCTTCGTATCACCGTCAGGGATAACGACGAGGTGGTGCGGCTTACCGTCCACGTGGACAATGTTGTGCATATTCGGGCTGACCCACTTGCCGCTCATGATCCCGGCGGGGAAATTCACCTTGAGCGCGTTTTCAGCCGCCCTGGGGCCGCCCTCTCTGCCGAGGGGCCAGGTGTAGACCTTGTAGCCGCAACCCACGATGCAGTAGTCGCAGGCGGTCGTCGAGACCTTGGCGTCCGGCGGCGGGAGCGGGACCTTGTCCTCGGGAAGGTAGAATTGCGACACTGGTCTCTCCATTGAACGGTCCTCCGTCACGTCCCTGCGGCAAGGTTTGAGTGATACCCGTAGATGAGCCCCATGACTCCGGTGGCCCAGATCTCGTCACCCCTGGTCTCGAGCATGATCTGCGGAAGGCCCTCGGTCGCCTGCCCCGCCACCACCATCCCGTGCCGGGTGAGGTCGAACGTGCTGAGGTGGAAGGGGCAGGGACCTAGCACCTTGTACTTGCCCCGGTACGTGCCGGCGAGGGGACCGCCCATGTGGGTGCAGAAGGTCGAGAAGGCCACGACGTCCTGATCAGGGCCTACCCCACCGCCAGCCGGCACGCCGAGCTTCACGAGGATATTAGCGGAGTAGGGGTCCTTCCACGGGTACTGAAAACTCACCGGCTGGTCCACCTTGAGCCGGCTCACCCGGCCCACGAGGCTCCGCGGGTAGCTGGCCCGCTGGAGTGCCAGGCCCTTCTCCGCAGCCCAGGCGAGGTCGCCGAGGGCGATGATCGCAACCGCCGTTCCACCCGTGAGCAGGAACTCCCGGCGACTCAGGCAAAACGGCAGATCGTGTCCGCTCCGGTCACAGCGGTCTCCGTGCATCACATCCTCCTACTTCATGGCCGCGTACGGTGGCGGCTCAGGGGGGTCCATGACGTGCGGCGGCCCATCCGAGGAGAGGCTCTCGAGGAAGGCCTTGAGGTCCTTCTGCTCCTGGTCCGTGAGCCCCAGCGGTTTGACGAGCGGACTCTTGTTTAAGTCTTCCCCTCCGCCTCGGTTGTAGAACTCGATGACCTCCTCCAGGCTGCCGAAGATGCCGTTGTGCATGTACGGTGCGGTGTATTTCAGTTCTCGCAGGCTCGGTGTCCTGAACTTCCCCCGGTCCTCGTCGCGCTTCGTCGTGTAATAGAGTCCTAGGTCGCGGTCGGCCGCGCGGTAGACCTGCTCCGGCACGCCGCGGATCACATGCTGGTACCGCAGCGTGATCTGGTAGAGCGGACTGCTTTCAAAGATGGGGTTCGGGGGAACGCCGAGATTATGGTAGCTATCGTCGGAGGCCAGCGGCCCGTTGTGGCACTGGATGCAGCCGGCCTTGCCCTGAAAGAGGGCGAGCCCTCGCTTCGCCTCAGGGGAGAGGGCCGACTGGTCCCCCTTGGCGTAGCGGTCGAAGGGGACGTTCTCGGCCTTCGACACCACGGTCCGTCCAAAAGCGGCGACCGCCATCCACGCCATGGCGATCGTCGGCTGGTCCACTCCGAAGACCTCCTTGAAGCGCGTGACGTACTCCGGGACTTGGCGAAGGCGTTCCTCCATCATGATGGGATCCCCGTTTCCCGCCACGTTTCCGGTCGCCGCCGCGGCAGCCTGGGACTCCAGGCTCGTCACCTCGCCCGCCCAGAAGAGCTTGGCGTAGTAGGGCGAGTTCAACACCGTCTGAGAGTTCCGCCAATGCTCGGCCCCGGGGTAGCCGCGAGAGATCGGCTGGTCGGTCCCCCATCCGAGTTTCGGGTCATGGCAGGCCGCGCAGGAAGTCGAGACATCCCCCGAGAGCCGGGGGTCGAAGAAGAGGAGCTTGCCCAGTGCAACCTTGGCGTCCGACATCGGATTGTCGCGCGGGACCGGGACAGAGGGCAGCGGACCGAGCGGTGGGAACCGTTTTGCCTGCCCCGGGGCTTCGGCAGGCCGGAGCACGGTCCCCAGGAGGACCCCGAGAGCGAGCGCAAAGAATGTTAGGATACGCATCACTCCTCCCCTCAGTTCTGGCCGAGCTTCCGCGGCTGGTAGTCGGGCCAGTCCGGTCGCTCGATCACCACCGGGTCGCCAGCGAGACTCTTCAGAAACTCCACCAGCGCGCGCTTCTCGGCCGTCGTGAGTCCGAGGGGCTTTATCAACGGGCTGTTGTTCGGGTGCTGGCCCCCGCCCCGGTCGTATAAGGCGACGACGTCCTCGAGGGTGCCGAGGTTCCCGTTATGCATGTATGGCGCGGTGCGGCTCACCTCGCGAAGACTCGGCGTTCGAAACTTTCCCCAGTCCGCTTTCTCCTTCGTCACGCCGTAGAGCCCAGGATCCTCCCGGTAGTTCTCAGCATGCGGCGCGCCGAGCGTTCTGAAGAATCGGCGGAATGTAATGTGACGCAGGGGATCCGCGAAGAGGTCGGGGTTTTCGGGAACGCCCAGGGCGTGAAACTTCTGGTCAGAGAGGAGGGCCCCGTTGTGGCACTGGATGCATCCCGCCTTGCCCTGGAAGAGGGCGAGGCCGTTCCGTGCTTCGCCCGAGAGCGCCGCCGTCTCGCCCCCGAGGTACCGATCGATGGGCGTGTTCCGGGACGTGATCGTTTTCAGGAAGGCGGTCACGGCGCTGAGCGTTCGTCCAAACGTCGGCTCACCGCCGAAGGCCTTCTTGAACAGCTCGACGTACTCGGGAATCTGCTTCAGCCGCTCCGCAAAGAGCCGGCCGTCCACTTGCATGAAATGCGCCTCGGTCAGGTGGTCGCGGACGACCGTGGGAAGGTCTGACCCGGACAGTCGCCCGTCCCAATAGCTCCGTCTATAGTGCGCTGCATTCAAGAGCGTCTGTGTGTTCCGGAAGTACTCGCTGCCAGGGTAACCGGTGGACAGCGGCTTCCCGTCGCCCCATCCCTTGGTCGGATCGTGGCAGGTATCACACGAGATCCCGCCGTCGCCGGAAAGCCGTGGCTCGAAGAACAGGTACTTCCCCAGCTCTACCTGTTCGACCTTCGGAGGCTCCAGCGGAGGCAGCGCCTGCAGGGTCTGCGCCCACGCCGCTGGGACTACGCCGAGGAGCATCGAGATTGTAATGCAACATATGAACAGTGGTCGCATGGATCTCTCCTCGCTCATCCGGTCCCTTGTTTGCACCAAGGCCTTGCGCGATCAACTTCTTTTCCGAGTCTTCCTCCGATCCTTGAGGGTATCCTCGATCGCGGTGAGGGCCGCCATGCCCGTGGGGAAACCTGAGGTGGTGATGGCGAGTAGGGCGACCTGGCGAATCTCTTCGGGTGACGCCCCCTTTTCCAGACCAAGACGCACATGGGCACGTATGGCTCCATCCAACCGGCCGCCAATCGCAATCCCCAGCTTGATCAGCTCGCGCGCCTTCGGATCTAGGGGCCCCTCCTGATGGACGGCCGCTCCGAGACTGTCGTAGGCCTTCCAGACTCGGCGGAAGATCCGTTGAAACCGTTCATAGGGTGCCGGCAGCTTCCCCATAGATCCTCCTTGCTCACGTTATCCTGTGCGGCCATCATCAATCATAACTGCCACTGAAACGGCCTCAGGTGGCGGGGAGATGACCGGATAGTACAGGGACTGCCCTGGTTCGATCACGCCACGATGAAGGAGAGAATAGTGGCGGTAGCGGGCCGGCATGTGGGATCCGACCGATGCGATCCCCACGACGAGCAGCAGGAGCACCACGCGCGCCTCCCAGAAGAAGGGGATCAGGAGCAGGACGGCGAGCTTGACCAGCACCATGATCCCCTTCCCCAAGATGAGCCAATAGAAACCAACGGCGTATATCTCCAGGGCGATCAAGCCGAGGCCGCTCCCGATGGTGAGCCACAGATAAGGAATTAGCCTGTCCGGATCGAGTGCGAAGGCGTGGCCGCCGAGCAGCATCCCAAACGCCGCCAGGTGCAGGGTGCGCAGCGCGATCGATATCACCCGCGATCCGGACAAGAATCGCATCCGCTCGGGAAACACCCAGGACTGGAAGGCTTCGCGCATCGCCTCACCCCGCACCGGCATCGGCCCCTACCGCTTGCTGAAGCTCTCAGACCTTGGCCACCTTTACCTGTGTATCGTAGAAGACGGCGCTCCCGCCCGTGAGGTCCGACAGACACGTGTTCTTGATTACTGGGTCCACGCGCAGGGCGGCGTTGGCGTGGATCCCGGTGCTGCGCCGCGGATCGCCTTTCACCACCTGCCCGTCGATGACCACGTCGGATGCCCCGTAGGCCCAGTGACCGTGGCCCAGGGAGTAAGCGATGACGCCGGGGCGCAGTCCCTGGACGACCTTGACCCGTCCCACGATGGGCCGGGACCGGCCATTCTTGAAGTCCCAGACCCCGTCGGGATTCGACGCCGAATGGATGCTGACCCGGTCACCATCCTTGAGGCCGCGGCGGTCCGTGTCCCGCTTATTCATGAGCACGCTGTTCGCGGGCAGGAGTGCCAGGAGCCAGTAGTTGGCCACGGTCCGGGATTTGGTCTGCATGATCTCGCGGTAGGTGATGAGGCGCAGGTCGTAGCCAGCGCGCTCATCATTGAGTGGCCGCCCTAGCGCGTCGGCGGGCGACGGCAGGTAGGCCGGGTATCCGGGAAGATACTTGCCAGTCATCGAGTTCTTGGTTCTGGCCGTCTTCTCCTGATAAAGGTTGATAAGCGTCCCGTACTTGTTCTTGAGGTGCTCGCCGTCGTACCCCTTCGCAAAATCGTCGAAGCGGCCGCCGCGGTTGAGCAGGTACACCACTTTGGGCCACAGCCCCTTCCCCACGACCTGCTTCCACCGATCGGGATCGAAGACAGTCTTCGGCAGATGCTTCCGGCTCTCCGTGAAGATCCGGATCTCCTCGGCCGTCGCGTCGGCAAGGGTCTGGTCCGGCTTGTCCCCCACCGCGAGGTTGGCCGCCATCCGCAGATAGAGGTGATCCGGGTGCGTGAACGGCTTGCCCGGTCCGAAGCCATTTGGCCCGAATCCCGGCAGCCCGAGCTTCTCGGCCATGGCCAGGAGCATCGCTTCGAGAGACATCGGAATCTCCTGACCGAAGACCGTGACGGTCTCCGGGATCGGCGCGATCACCGGTTGACGGATGGGTTGCACCTTCCAGATCATGTTCGGATGTGAACCGGCGAACTCCCACCGCTCGAGGTTCGAGAGGTCGGGAAAGATGTAGTCGGCGTACATCGAGGTCTCGCCGATGACGATGTCGTTGGCGACGACCAGCGGGATCTTCTTTACGTCGGCCAGAATATCGATGTTGGTCTGCCCGGCGGGCAGCGCGTACACGGGTGAACCCATGTAGATGAAGAGGGCCTTCACCGGATACGGATAGGCGTCGCCGATGGACGGGATGATCTCCTGATAGATGTCCGACGAGAGGGGGAACCACGGCCGCTTGGCCGGATAGCCGCTGAAGAGCGTTGTGTCCTCGTACTTCTCCCCGTGGCGGATGACGCTCACCCCGAAGGGGTCCAGTTTGCCCTCGATCTTGCCCACCGGGAAGGGCTGGGCCCACTTCTCCTCGCTCCCATCAGGCTTCTTGGCCTCGTAGGTTTTCCCGCCGCCCGCATCGTACGTCGCTGCCTTAGCCAAGCCTCCCTTCCAGTCGTAGTTGCCGATCAGGAGGTTGAGCGCGTACCAGGCAAAGACCTGGTAAAAACCGTTGGTGTGCTGGGACACACCCCGGTGGATGTCGGCGACCGCACGCTTGCCGTGGCTGGTGAACTCCCGCGCAAGCTCCACGATGTCATGCGGCTGGATGCCGGCCAGCGCCGCCCACCCCTCGATGGTCTTGGCCTGGCTCTGCTCCTTGAGGATCTGGAGGCCGGACTTGACCGGGATATCGTTGACCCCGGCCGCAACGAAGAGCTCCCCTTCCACCGGAGCCTTGTCGGAATAGGGATCGAACGGGATAGCCTGACCATCCTTCCAAACGAGGAAGGGGTCAAACTCGTAGGCGGTTTCTTCGCCGGTCTTCTTGTCCTTGTGGACCCGTTTCTCCTTGGGTAGGCCAACCTCGGAGGCACGGAGGAAGGCTCCCGGTTGCCCCTTCTCGAGCTTCACGAGCCAGGTGGCATTGCACCAGGTCGGCTCGCCGTCGGCCTTGGCGGCCGCCTTGTTGGCGTTGGCGAGATAGCGTGCGTCGTACCGTTGGTTCTCGATGACCCAGCGGATCATGCCGAGAGCCATGGCCCCCTCGCCACCCGGCTTGATGGGGACCCATTTCCAGGCCTTCGCCGCCGTCTTCGAGGCGCGGGGATCCACGACCGCGATCTTGAGATCCCCATCCACGAGCCGCTGGGCGATTCGGCTGGCGCGGTTGGTCGGGCCGTAGTTCCCCTCGAGCGGCGAGGCGCCGACGAAGATCATGAATTCGGCGGACTGCTGATCGCCCTGCCAGTAGAATTTGGCCCCTTTGGTCCACTTCATCTTCTTGTCTTTCTCGTCGTAGACGTACTGCTCGCTCATGGCCTTGCCGGTAAAGTAGAGCGAGCCCTGGCAGACCGTGGTGTGGCCGTGGGCGTTGACCGAGCCGAACCCTGCCTCGGTGAAGCGGCGAATCAGCTCACCGCGCCCCGCCTTGAGACGCCCCCACATGAACACGAGCTGGTTGTTCTTCGGCCCGAGGTCGGGGTGGTTCGGGTCAATGAGATATTTGAGCGCGTCCCCATGCTTGGCCTTGAAGTCGTCGAGCGTGATCTCTTTCTTGGCCACCTTCTTCGCACCGGCCACGAGCTCTTTCATGAGCTTCGGGTCCCGGAGGACCCAGATGTTTCGCAGCCCTTCCACCTTGCGGGTTTCCTCGCCGGGAACATCCTTGAAGAGGACTCCGCCCTCGACGATCTCCTTGACGGCCTGATCAAACGGGATCGAGATCCACTTGTTTTCCCCTCGCTTTCCAGCCCGCTTCAGCACCTTGACGATCCGGTACGGATCGTAGGCCGTCTGGATCGCCGCGTGGCCCTTCGGGCAGAGGAGGGCGTCCACGGGTGCCGCCTGGGTCACCGGCGTCTTGTACGGGAGATGGGGCATCAGGTTCCAAGGAGAGTACGGATTCCCATCGATTTTGGCGATGACGCCGTTTTCGACCTTCACCTTGATCCCGCACTGGGTATTGCACTGCTGGCAGACCGAATAGAGGATGTTCTCTGGCTTGGCGAATGGGTACTCCTCCTGCGGCATGAGATAGTCGCCAGCCTCGGCTTCACGCAGATCGGTGAGCAGGGCCGGAAAGTGCCCCGCCGCGGCAGAACCGCCTAGCAAGGCAGCCGTCTTGAGGAAGTCCCTTCGGCTCGTGTTCTCGCTCATGGCCATCTCCTCTTATCACGCAACAAGGCGGCGGCTGTCGCCATCTCCGGCGCCCCACGCCTCAGGATTCTTCAAAAACGGCACGACCTCAATCGCCAGGACAAAGGCTAACGCGGCTGCCCCGATCACGCCAATCGCCAGATACCACTCGGTCGCACTGGGAAAGTAGGTCACCGCCAACCGGGGATGGACGAAGGCCTCCGGCAACGTCCGGAAGTCAGGAACGGCCAGGCCGGGTAACACCAGGTTCTGCTTGGTCCCCGCGTAGCCGATAGCAATACACAAACCCGAAAGCGCGAGCCATGGCGCGCGCCCACCCACGGGCGAAGCCAGGAGCAGGGTCGGAAGAACCAGACCCATTGCGAGCTGAAGGACCCAGAACACCCACCAGTACGGGCCGAACACCATAAGGCGGTGCGCCTCGATAACCGCCGGAAACCCGGTGTAATAGGTGACCGAGAACTCGGCAAACTCGATGACGATGTTCAGTGCCAGCAGTCCCAGCAGTGCCTGGCGGAAGAAGCGACCGGCGGCTTCGTTCTCCGCATCATCCGGCCACCGCCGGAACAGGACAGACGCGAACGCCACCAGTCCCATGCCTGACAGGAGGGCGGAGAAGAGGAAGCGGATCGGCTGGAGCCCTGAGTTCCAGTAGGGCTTAGAGGCCAGGACCCCAAAGAGAGCCCCCTCGCCGCCGCCGAAGGTCACAACGAGGGCAAAGCCGGCGATGGACAGCCACCTCAGGGCCCGTTGGCTCCCGTGGGCCATCGCCACGAGCATGGCGACCAGCACAAGGGAGTACACGGTATACACCCAGACCATCCAGGCGAGCAGTGAGGTCGAGGTCGCACGCGTAAACAGATACCAGAAGCGCTCCATGTGGCCCAGATCCAAAAGGACCAGGGTAAGCCCTGCACCGAGGCTCGTCAGCGCGATCGGGACCGCATAGCGACTCGGACGGCGAAGGGAGGCAATGCCGAGGCCGTGATAGAGAAAGGCAACGAGGAAGGCACCGCCAGAAATCCCGACCAGGTAGATGTAGAGCCCAACCCATAGCCCCCATGGGATGTAGCTCCCAAAGGCGAGGTGGGCCTTGCCGAAGGCCAGCCGGTGCCAGAGTCCGACGGCTCCGAAGACAACCGCCACCAGAAGGACGGGGGTAAGAAACTTCGATGCCCTGAGCATGGCAGCCTCCTATGTGAGATAGAAGACCTGGGGCTTTGTTCCCAGCTCTTCCTTGAGTCGCATCACGTTCGGTTTCCCTGCGAGCTCGGAGATCACGCTCTCGGGATCATTCAGATCACCAAAGTACGTCGCGTAGCCGACGCAGGTCGTGACACACGCCGGGAGCATCCCGGCCTCCAGCCGGTGGATGCAGAAGTGGCA
>JAKEGQ010000212.1 GCA_022615475.1 Candidatus Methylomirabilota bacterium
GATCGAAGATTCCCTCATCGACGGTAATCCGGGGTCGCGCCCTCTCTTCACTGACGATCAGATATTCGTCCTGATTCTCCTTGTTGATTTCATCAGGGTCTCCCATGGAAACCTCCCCTGGGACTCGCAGGTGTCCCTTTGTGTTCTTTCTCTCAGTAGGCCGTTCTGCCCTTTGATGCTACATAGCACGTTTGGCTCTTCCGCTCAACCGCTTTGTCCTACCCCCCGCCCTGCCGGAACCGATTGGACATTCGCCGCCCGTCGTCCATCGGTGCGGGGCGGGCTTGGCGGTTTGTCCTTGAAAAAGCAACGAAAATAGTTAAGATGGCCCCTCGATATCCGCAGGGGGCTATCCATGGATGAGAATCCGCGCATGAAGCCGGTGGATGTCATCACCTATCTGGCACTGGTCGCCCTGATCCTCGCCACGGTGATGACGCAGCCTGCGAATCCGCACGGACCGGCCCTTCTGGTGAAATACAGCGGCCTCGCCGCCACTCTCACGCTCCTGTGGTGGCTGGATCGTGGACAGATCTGGATCGTGCGTCTGCTCCACGCCTTCTACCCTCTCATCTTCATTCCGATCCTCTTCGATAGCTTTGCCGATCTCCTCCCGTGGGTGAGCCCAACCGAACGGGACCCGTTCCTGATCCGACTCGATCTTGCTCTCCTGGGCACCCATCCCACCGTCTGGCTCGAGCGGTTCAGCCACCCTTTGCTCACGGAAGTCCTGACGTGGGCCTACACATCCTATTACTTTCTTCCCGCCATCCTGGCCGTCACCATTTATCGGCGAGGGAAGACAGAGGATTTTGACCGGGCAGTCTTTGGACTGGTTTTCTGCTTTTACCTCTCGTATATCGGCTACTTCCTGGTTCCTGCCGTCGGGCCTCGGTTTACACTGGCCCATCTGCAGCGCATCGACCTTCCCGGGGTGTTCCTGGCGGACACGATGCGGGATACGCTCAATACCCTTGAGCGCTTCAAGCAGGATGCCTTCCCGAGTGGTCACACCGCCATCGTCCTGCTTGTCCTTTTCTACGCCTGGCGGTTCGCCCGTGGTCTCTTCTGGATTTTCCTGCCGATGGTGGTTGCCCTGATCTTTTCCACCGTATACCTGCGCTATCACTATGTCGTGGATGTCCTGGCGGGGGTGCTGCTGGCTGGTCTTTGCCTGGGCCTGGAGCGAGCGCTGTTCGGCCGCTGGCATCGACCGATGACCGACCAGAAGCCGATGACCGATCACCGATCACCGACGACAGGAAAGGCTGGTGTTCAGTAGTCGGTTTCCGGAAGACGGTCATTGGTCACGGGTCGTCGGCCATCGAGTCCTACACGGGCAGCTCGTAGATCCGGTATCGTTTATACAGGGCGCCCCCGAGTTGCTCCGCCATTCGCATCACGATCCAGTTATCCTCTAGGACCCAAGAGATCTCGGCCTGCACGAACCCCTGTTTCTTGAGCGCCTGAAAGGCGGTCAGGTGGAGGAGGGAATCGACCCCCTTGGCCCGATACTCCGGCCTGACCCCCAGCAGGAGGAGGCGCACATCCCGAATCCGACGTCGGTACCAGATAAACTTGAGGAGGCCGAGAAGGCCCAGGCGGCCATTGAGATGCCGCAGGGCCTGGTTGTAGTCGGGAAGCAACATCAGAAAGCCAACGGGGCTCCCGTCTATCTCGGCGATCAGGGAGAGCGAGGGCAGGATCAAGGGTTTCAGGTGCTTCGCCATCCACTGGGCCTCTGCGTGAGTCATCGGCGTGAAGCCCCAATTTTTCTGCCAGGCCGTATTGTATATTTCGCGGATGACCTGTGCTTCCTCCTCCAGGCGCTTCACGTCCACGCGCCGGACCATGATCCCCTTGCGCCGAGCCTCCTCGGCGG
The DNA here is from genome assembly GCA_022615475.1 of Candidatus Methylomirabilota bacterium. Taxonomy (GTDB): domain Bacteria; phylum Methylomirabilota; class Methylomirabilia; order Methylomirabilales; family CSP1-5; genus CSP1-5. Next base: position 1,883 of record JAKEGQ010000212.1, read on the forward strand.
AGCGGAGGACCTTGCGAGGCGGTTCGGTCCAGATCCGGAGGGTATAGGCGAGGAGGTCCTTCACCTTTTGGCATCCAGCCGCCTCCAGGAGGGTCTGGTAGCGCGGGGGGTTATATGGCATCAGGAAGGTGGGTGGGGAGTCGAAGCCTTCGACCAGGAGGCCGCACGGGTCGTGCATCGAGGGATTGACCGGCCCGCGGATTGCCCGCATCCCCTTTCCTCGGAGGAACCCCTGGGCCGCTTCCAAAAGCCCTGCCGTGATTCCCCCGTCGCCGAGGCATTCGAAAAAGCCGAAGAATCCGACCGGGTCATGATGGAATTCGAGAAAATGCCGGTCAAGAATCGCGGCGATCCGGCCCACGACCTCGTCGCGTTCTCGAGCCAGGAACAGACGGATCTCAGCTTTCTCAAAGAAGGGGTGTTGACCAGTGAGGAGTTGGCGCTGCTCTAGGAGGAGGGGGGGGACCCAGTGGGGATCGCCCTGGTATATGCGCCAGGGCAGGTGGAGGAAAAGGTGAAGATCCTGATCGCTGATGACAGGGTGAACCTCCACGATCAGATGGCCCCTAGATCCCTCCTGACGGCGCGAAAGGCCTCCAGGACCCGATCGATATGGGCGTCCGTATGAGTGGCCATATAGCTCGTGCGGATGAGGGCTCGCCCCTCGGGGACGGCGGGGCTCACACTCACGTTGGCGAACACCCCCTGTTCGTAGAGGGCGCGTCCCATCCTGAAGGCGTGTAGGTCGTCGCCGAGCAGGACGGGGACGATGGGCGTTTCGCTGAGCCCCGTGTCAAATCCCATCTCCTTGAGGCCATCTCGCGCCCGCTGCGCATTCTTCCAGAGCTGCGCGCGTCGCTCTGGCTCGCGCTCGATCACCTCCAGGGCAGCCCCGATGGTCGCCACACAGGCTGGGGGGAGGGAGGCGCTGAAGATCATAGGCCGGGCCTTGTGCTTGACGTAGTGGATCACCTCGTGGCTGGAGGCGATGAAACCTCCCACCGACGCCATGGCCTTGCTGCATGTCCCCATGACGATGTCCACTTCCTCCTCGAGCCCGAAGTGTTCCGCAGTTCCGCGGCCCCCCTTACCAAGCACGCCGGTGGCGTGGGCGTCGTCCACCATGAGCCTGGCCCCGTACTCTCGGGCGAGGCGGACGATCCCAGGCAGGTTGACGATATCTCCTTCCATGCTGAAGACCCCGTCCACGACCATCAACTTCCCCTTATCAGGGTGAGCGGCCAGGATGCGCTCGAGGTCTTCCATGTCGTTGTGCCGGTACTTCAGGATCTGACCAAAGGAGAGGCGGCAGCCGTCGATGATGCTGGCGTGGTTCCACCGGTCGATGATCACTACATCGTCTTTGCCGACCAGGGCCGAGATGACACCGAGGTTCGTCTGAAACCCGGTCGAAAAGAGGAGGGCGGCCTCTCTCCCCTTGAACTTGGCGAGCTGGGCTTCGACCTCCGTATGCAGATCAAGCGTGCCGTTGAGGAACCGGGAGCCGGCGCATCCGGTCCCGTATTTCTCCACCGCCCGGATCGCCGCCTCCTTGATGCTTGGGTGCGAGGTGAGTCCCAGGTAGTTGTTGGACCCCACCATAATCATCCGTCGCCCGTCCACGACGACCTCGGGGTCCTGGGCCGATCGGATCACTTGGAAGTATGGGTAGAGGCCGGCCGCCATCACCTGCTTGGCCTCGGTGTACGCATAACATTTGTCGAAGATGTCCATGGCCCCCCCTTTACAACCAGCCGTGACTCTGATACCACTCGGCCACCCGTTGCGCTCCCAGCTGCAGGGGAACGGAGGTGGCGAAACCCAGTTCGTGTGAGGCCTTGCTCGGGTCGCAGACCCAGTGCCGCTGCCGCATCTCGCAGGCCTTGTCTCGGTTGAGCAGGGGCGGGACTCCCGCCAGGCGGGCGATCCCCTCCCAGGCCCAGGCGGCGCCGGCGAGGAGGGCAGAGGGAACGGGGACGGTCATTGGCCGGACGCCCAAGGCCGTCGCGATGGCCTGCGATATCTCTTCCCAGGACCGAGGCGATTTTTCTCCAAGGTAGTATATCTCCTGGTCCCTGCCGCGTTCGGCCGCCAGGGTGACCCCGCGGGTCAGGTCCTCCACGTAGCACAGGCTAAAGGTCTGCCTCCCTCGCAAGCGAAACGCCATCCGCCGTTTGGCCAGTCGGTAAAAAATCAAGAGATCCCGGTCCCGCGGGCCATAGATCACCGGGGCCCGCACAATGACCCACGGAATCGCCCCCCCGACTTGCTCCAGGGCCTTCTCCCCTTGCAGCTTGCTCCGGCCGTAGTGACTGACAGGTTGGGGAGGGTCCGACTCCCGCAGCGGAACTCCATCCCCGCTCGGACCGGCTGCCGCCAGGCTGCTCAGATATACCAGCCGGGGCGGCTGTTTCCTTCCGGCCAGGATCGCCACCAAATTGGCCGTGCCCTTCCCGTTGACCCGGTAGTACTCGTCGTGCTCCAGCGTCTTGGTGAGTCCGGCCACGTGAAAGACCCAGTCAAAGTTATCATCGAGGCGTCTACCGAGTTCGGGGTCCGTACAATCACCTTCGATGATCCTGACCTGTAGTCCTTCGAGCCAGCGGAGGCGGCTCTGGCTCCGGGCCAAGCAGGTGACCTCATCTCCTCGGCGCAACAGGTATTCCACCAAGTGGCTGCCGATGAACCCCGTGGCCCCAGTGACCAAGGCCTTCACGCTGCCTAGCGTCCCTCCGGGTTGACAATCCACCCCTGCCGGGGTGAGGCGGCCCGAAACAAGGCCCTATTCTATGGCAACTGCCTTTTCCATGGCAAGCAGGAACGCACAAGGGGGCTGGGGGTCGCAGGGGAGACGCCCCAAAGTCCAAAGCCACCTGTCTAACGGCTGCATCGCCATAGCTCGTGCCGTTCCAACCTACCGGGCCAGCCCCCCACGCACTATACCTGAGTGCGTCTACGAGATACAACTTGTTGGAACGGCACTAGCAAGAGACAGTGGCCACCACCGCAAAGAGTATCAGTTCGTCCCTCCCGGCATTTCCAATCCAGACCTCGTCCCCGTCGCCCCCCATGAAGAGGTCCCCTGCGCGCCCTTCTTCCTCCTGGTCCCCGATGCGGACGCGGGCTCGACCTCGAACGACATACATGAGGGTGTCGCCGGAGCGGCGCGTGGGCCCGAGGCGCTGCCCAGCTTTGAAAAAATATGCAATGCAGCTCAAGTGCCTTCCCTTGCCGAGCTCCACCGATTTGGGCCCGTTGACCTGATACTCCCGGACCGTCTCGATGTTGACCAGTCTCACCACTCTTCCTCCAGGCTCTCCCCTCTTCCCGCTGGACTCGCCCTCCCGTCCCGTGTACGGTCGCGCATTGCGGACGATTCCGTGACTCTCGAGCTCGATTGCCGTCGCCGCCGCGGTCCGTCACTGTGCAAGGCGAGCGTGGTGGCAAGGCCAGAGGCATGACGGCATGCTCATCTCGAAGACGGTTAGTGACACGGACCCTCGATTATCTCTTCGTGGCGGCGTGGCGCGGATGCTCGTCGCCGCGGGGACCGCCCTGGCTCGATAGGACAGCCGTCAGCAAGAAGCCGAGTGCGATCGGCCCCAGCGGAGACCGGCGGACAGGACGATCATTCGATTCCAACGAGCGGCGCTCAGGCTACCACACGGTGTATCCGATTGCAAGCTCCCGAGCCCGGGACCCCCTTGCTCCCCCACCCTTTCGCATGCTACCCTCCCGGTGCCCTCGGCGACTGCACTAGTGGACACGGCGGGTGCTCTCAGCAAGTTCGGGGGGGTGAAGAGCGCTTGTTGCAATCCCTGAAGCGGCTTCTGGTCGGCGAACCCAAGGCGACGGCAGAGGCGCCGCACGAACGCCTGTCCAACCCTGTCGCTCTGGCGGTCCTCTCCTCCGACGCCCTCTCCTCGGTGGCGTACGCCACAGAGGAGATCCTCCTCGTCCTGGTCCTCGCGGGAGCGGCCGCGCTCACGTGGACGAGCGCCATCGCTGGGGCTATCGCCCTGCTCTACGTCATCGTGACGGCGTCGTACCGCCAGACCATCCAGGCCTATCCGACGGGCGGCGGGGCGTATAGCGTGAGTAAGGATAATCTGGGCATCCGCGCGGGCCTCGTGGCCGGTTCGGCCCTCCTTATCGACTATGTCCTGACCGTGTCCGTCAGCGTCGCCGCGGGCGTGGCCGCTATCACCTCCGCCTTTCCTGATCTCTACGAGCATCGGGTCATCCTCGGCGTTGTCACGGTGGCGGCAATCGCCGTGGTCAATCTCCGTGGTGTCAGGGAGTCGGGAAGGCTCTTTGCCATACCCACGTATCTCTTCATCGTGAGCTTCCTCGGCCTCATCGTCCTGGGCCTCGGTCGCGTCCTTTACGGGGAGGCTCCGATAGCCCCTGCCCTCGCACCCCCGGCCGTGGTCCCCACGGCTGCCGTCGCGGCCGTGACCCCGCTTCTGATCCTCCGAGCTTTCTCTTCGGGGTGTGTCGCCCTGACCGGGGTCGAGGCGATCTCGAACGGCGTCCTGGTCTTCCGCAAGCCCGAGGCGGAGAACGCGAAGCAGACCATGGCCTGGATGGCCGCCATCATGTTGACCTTCTTCATCGGGATCACCTTTCTGGCCAGGCAGTATGAAATCCTTCCCCGCGAGGGGGAGACCGTGGTGTCGCAGCTCGCCCGGACGATTGTGGGGACGGGTCTCTTCTATTACGTAGTCCAGGCAGCGACAGCGCTCATCCTCCTCTTGGCGGCCAATACGAGCTTCGCCGACTTTCCACGGCTGTCGTCCCTTCTCGCCGCCGACCGCTTTCTCCCCCGCCAGTTCGTCAACCGGGGCGACCGACTGGTCTTCTCCAATGGGATCATCATCCTCGCCTTCCTCGCCTCCTCCCTCCTCGTCCTCTTCGGGGGCGACACCCATGCCCTCATCCCCCTCTATGCCGTCGGCGTCTTCATCTCGTTCACCCTGTCGCAAGGCGGTATGGTCCTACATCACTTCCACCTTCGGGAACCAGGATGGCGCCGCGGGGCCCTCATTAACGGAACCGGGGCGCTCACGACCGGGATTGTTCTGGCAGTGATCGCGGGGACGAAGTTCGTGCACGGTGCCTGGATGGTGGTGATCACGATCCCCATCCTGGTGGCAATGTTTACCGCGATCAACCGCCATTATCGGCAAGTGGGAGAGCAGCTCCGCATCAAACATTTCGCCGTTCCGGACAAGGTGACGCATGCGGTCCTCCTCCTGGTGTCGGACGTCCACATGGGCGTCCTCAACGCACTGAATTATGCCCGGGCGATCTCGCCAGCAGTGGAGGCAGTCTACGTCAGCCTGGACGAAGAGGCGACGAAACAGATGCGGCTCCGCTGGGGGCTCTGGTCGGGCGGTGTCCCCCTGGTGGTTCTCGACTCGCCATACCGATCCGTCGTGCAGCCGCTCATCGAGTACGTGGACAAGATTCAGGCCGAGCGAGGGGTGGATTTCGTTACCATCGTCCTGCCGGAGTTCGTCCCTGCGCGGTGGTGGCATACCCTCCTGCACAACCAGACAGCCTTCTGGATCAGGGCCAACTTCCTCTTTCGCAAGTGGACGGTCGTCATCAACGTGCGTTTCCACCTCGAAACGTAGCCCGGGCCCTCGCGCGGACCTCCGTCGCCTGAGGGGTGAAGATGGGGAATGTGGGGAGCGCGGCAAAGCGAGAAAGGGTGAGGGTGGCACACAGGACGTGAGGGGAAAGGAGGCTGCCTCGGGAACTGATGTACTGGTGACCCCAGCGGGATTCGAACCCGCGTTGCCGCCTTGAAAGAGCGGTGTCCTAGGCCAGGCTAGACGATGGGGTCCACCGCGTGCTGCGACGGCTAGA
>JAKEGQ010000213.1 GCA_022615475.1 Candidatus Methylomirabilota bacterium
ATGCCTGGACCGGTATCGGTCACCTCCAGACGGACCTTGCCCTCCTCCACCATGTACCGCGTTGTCAGGCCGATCACCCCCGCCTCGCCGACCGCCGCGACCGCATTGTCAACCAGATTGACCAGCGCCCGCTTCATATGGTCCGGGTCCAGGTTGACCGAAGGCACCTGAGGGTCGAGATCCGCGGTGAGGAGGACGTGCCGGGAGACTCCGGAGTAGAGATTGAGCACCTTCTCGATCAGCGCATGCAGGTCTCCCGGTCGAGGATAGGAGGTCGGCATACGCGCATACCGCGAAAATTCATCCACCAGGGCCTTCAGGGCATCCACCTCATGAATGATGGTCTGGGTGCACTGGTCAAAGATATCCGAGAATTCGGTGGACCCTTCGGCAAACTTCTTCCGGAGGCGTTGAGTGGAGAGCTTGATGGGGGTCAACGGGTTCTTGATCTCGTGCGCGATCCGCCGGGCGGCCTCCCCCCATGCCATGGCCTGCTGGGCCCGAATGAGCTTGGTGATGTCGTCGAAGACCACCACCATCCCGAGATATTGTCCCCCACGATCTCGCAAGCTCGAGACATTCACGACCAGGGTCGCTCCCCGCCCGAGGAGCGAGAGGGTCACCTGTTCATTCACTGTCCTCCGCCCCTCCTTTACCATCCGGTCCATCAGATGGCAGAGAGGGGACAACGGTTGAGCGGCGAAGACCGCGCGATAGTGACGGTGGAGGGCCTCCGCGGGGTCAAAGTCCAGCATCCGAGATGCGGCGCGGTTCACCGTATTGATCCGCCCCTCGGCGTCCACCGAGAGGACGCCGGCCCCGATGCTCTCCAGGACCGTCTCCATGTACGCCCGCCGCTGATTCAGCTCGACATTGGTCTGCTGCAGATGTCGGTTCGTCTCCGTGAGCTCCACCTCGCCCCGGCGCAGGTCCTCCGTCATCCGGTTAAAGGATTCCACCAGCATCCCGATCTCATCATCGGCCTCCACCTGCACCCGATAGTCGAGGTCTCCAGACGCCACCGCCCGCGTTCCCTGGGCGAGCTCCTGGATGGGGACAGTGATCCGGCGAGCCATATTTACGCCGACCCATACGGCCGCGAAAATGATCACAAGCGTGACCATCAGGAAGAGCATGACATAGATCCCCTTGATGGGGTTCTTGAGCATCTTCAGCTGTTTGTATGCGGTGATCCCCGTGGCGATGTCCGAGGCCTTCTGGGCTACTGTACTGGGGATGAGATACCCCACCGCCGCTGCCCCGACGACTCCGCCCTTCTCGCGAGCGAGAACGATCGGCACGATTCCCCGAACGAGACCCCCCCTCCAGGTCGGGGTGATGAGCGATTGCTCCCGGCCCCCGAGGGCCTCCTGAACGGCAGTCGAGCCTGACGGAAACGTGTCGCCGTCCTCCGGAGGCTCCCCTCCTCTGACCCGCACCCGCTCCGATCCCCTCCGGTCAAAGATCTGCACCATGCCCAGTTCCAGCTCCTGGAGGCTCTCCCTGGCGACCCGATTGAGGAAGAGCTCGCTCGCGTCCAAGAGCCCCTCAGCCGCTACCCGCCGAGCGATCTGCCTCGCCGAAACGAGGGCTCGGTCCTGGGCACCCTGATAATAGGTCTCCGCCACATCCAGGGAGTGTTCGAGGGACTCCTCCACCCGGATGTTGAACCAGCTGTCCACACTGGTGGTGATCAGGTTGGAGGCGACGAGGAAGAGCAGGGCCGCGGGGAGCAGTGCGAGGCTCAAGAAGGTCACTACCAATTTGACCCGGAATTTGGATCCCAAGAGGTTGCTGCGACGCTCCAGATAGATCCTGAACAGGTTCCGAAACAGCAGGGTGATGAGGAGGATGAGGAGGATGAGGTTCACATTCACCAGGGCGAAGATCAGGATATTACTCGGAATCGGGGTGGGAAACCGGAGCTCCTGGATCAGCACCTGGACGGCGGTGAGGACCGCGACGAGCCCCCCCACCGCGGCAATGATCAGCCCCGTCCGCCGACGTCGTCCCTCCGTCTCGCTCCGGCGATGCTCAACCATTCGCGTCGATCCTCTGTCGCTCTGATCTCTCCGAGGGACCAGCCGGGGGTCCCCGCAACAATCGAAGGATACTCCGGCCGGATCGTTACTATAGCCAAAAGGGGAAGATTCTGACAAGGAGAAACGGTCTTACAGGGCAGGAGAGCCGAGGGGCTTCGGGGAGGCGGAGACGGGAAACGAGACGGATGCTGGCGCCGTGACGACACATCGGGAGGCCTGATCCGACTCGAGGTGACGCTGGATCTCCCTGACCAACGTCGTATGGAGGAGATGGCCAGCCCCCTTCGCCACCACCGTCCCTTGCAGCGGCCGCCCCAAAAGGTAGAGGTCCCCGATCAGGTCCAACACCTTGTGTCGAATCAGTTCGTCTTTGAAGCGAAGGTCATTGAGGGCACCCTCTTCGCCAATGACGACGGCATTCTCGAGGGAGCCGCCCAGGGCCAGACCTCGGCGCCACAGCGATTCAACATCCCGAAGAAAGCCGTAGGTCCGCGAGGGGGCAATCTCCCTGATGAAGTTCCGTCGCGAGATCTGGACCTCGATCGATTGCTCGCCAAAACAGGGATGATCAAAGCACATGGAGTACTGAATCCGGAATCGCTTGGAGGGGAGAATCTGGATGCTTCGACTCCCGATCTCGATCTCGAGCGGCCGCGTCACCCGAATATATGTTTTGGGGACGTAATGCCTCCGGATTCCCGCCTGAAGGAGCAGGTCCACAAAGGGGGCTGCGCTCCCGTCCATCACGGGAACTTCGGGTCCCGAGACTTCTACGATGAGGTTATCAATCCCAAGCCCGGCCAGGGCGGCCAAAAGGTGCTCCACGGTCTTGACCTCGACACCGGCCTTGCCCAGGGTCGTGGCGTAGTGGACATCCAAGATGTTTTCGGGCCGCGCCTCGACCACAGGTGTATGGGGAAGGTCCACCCGCCGAAAGACGACTCCGGTGTTGGCCGCCGAGGGACGCATGGTCATCGTCACCTCTTGGCCGGTATGGAGTCCGACGCCAGAGCAGCGGATCGTGCTTCCAATCGTCTTCTGTCGGCCCACGCGTACCCCCCTTTGCATCGCCCTCAAAGGCAAGCTGCCGTCAGTTGAAGCCGGGAGTTACCTGCAAGGCCCATACCAGGGCCGACCATTGTCCTTTAGCAGAAAGAACCGTTTAAATCCAAATGCTTATAAATCACGACCGAAAATCACTCTTATGGCCATGTGGCGCTTATGCAACGATAATATCACATTTGTTGAAAGAAAACCACAGGAAACGATCAGCTACCCAGCCACGCCTTCCGCAGAATCCGAGCGAGAACCTCACGACACTCCGAATCCTGAACGGGCTGGAGCACTTGTGTGAGACGCTCCTCGAACTCAGGAGATGGGGGGTCGCCCTGCCCCCCAGAGGTCGCTTCGACCCGGGCGGTGGCAGTCGGCCATGTGCCGAGGACAAAGAAGATGTCCCGGACAGCCCGCGAGCCCAGGTGCGATTCCAGGCTCTTCAGGATCGCAGGCTTCAACATCGTGAGCTGCTGGAGCCAGACCGCGTCGGCAACCGTCACTTGAAGTCGGCCGTTCTTGAGAAGACCCGGTTGGCTCCGGCGCGCCACCTCTTCACCTACCACGTGAGGCCAGACTCGGTGTACCAGAACAGTCGCCATCCCGACATCGAGTCCCAACTGGTGGAGCGTCACCTCCAGGGCCTTCTGCAGCGGCGTGAAGCCCGAATGACTCACCCTGCCCTCCCGCGACGAGGTGCGGTCCCCTTCTGCCGGTCGCGCAGCACTGCCTCAATCGCCCGGTTGGCTAACAGATCGGCATCAGCGTTCATCCCCCGACGGACATGGGCGATCTCGACGGCATCAAAAGACCGCAGGAGGTCCTGCACCTGATCGTAGAGCTTCCGTAAGCGCGGATGCTTGACCCGGTATTCGCCGTGGATCTGCCGCACCAGCAGCTCCGAGTCGGAAAAGACGTTGATGGCCGCGTAGCCCAACTCCCTCGCCTTTCGAAGGCCGAAAAGGAGCGCTTCGTACTCGGCCACGTTGTTCGTAGCCTCCCCGATGTACGCCTGGTGCTCCTCCCGAAAATCACCCGCCTCATCGCACATGACCACACCGATCCCTGCCGGACCTGGATTCCCTCGGGCCGCCCCATCGATGTGAAGGACGAGGGACCGCGGCGCCGGCTGACGAGACGGGCGGGAGGCAGCCACCTCCTGGAGGAGGTGAGAGGCCTGCTCCAGAACCATCCTCAGCGTGGCGGGACTGAGATCGGACAGCTCCTTGCTCAGGGCGGCAAGGGCCTCGGTGTGCGCCATCGCCCCGAGAATATCGGCGAGCCGTCGCAGATCCGTCTCAGCCCTTCCAGTAGAGGATCCGCTGGCAGTTCGCACAGTTGACGAAGACCTCCCCTTTGCGGAGCTCATTATAGGTCTGGGGGGTGAGGGCGACGTGACAGCCGAGGCAGGAGCCGTCCTTCACCGGGACGACCGCGAGGCCACCCCGGCTGCGCAGCAGGCGTTGATAGGTCTGGAGCAGGGTGGGCTCGACCCGGTTCGCCTGACGTCGCCGCTCCTCCTGAACGCGCTCCAGCTCTCCCTGGAGCCGTGTGAGCTCACCCTCCTTGGTCGTCCGCTCCTGCTGAAAGATCTTCTCCCGCTCCTGAAAGCGCGCCGACTCCTCCCGGACCGCGGACTGGGCCGCCTCAATATCATCAAAGATTTGGAGGATCTCGTCCTCGAGTTTGGAACGGCGCTCCTTCAGCCCCTCGATCTCCTTCAGAACGGCGGCGTACTCTTGATTCGTCTTGATCTCGAAAAGACGCCCCTGACGCTTTCGTTGCTCCGCCGTGACATCTTCCAGCTCGCGCTCCTTGCGGCGGCGGAGCTGTTCGGCCGTGACGAGGCTCTCGCGGGCCTGATCCCACCCCCCGCGAGAGCTGTTCAGCAATTGTTCCCCGTCGGCGACCTCCCGCGGGATTCTTTGGACCTCTTTCTGGAGCCTGGCGATCTCCAGATCGAGATGCTGCAGATCGACTACCTGGGTCAGGTCCTCCCGCACGTCCCCTCACTGTTCATGGATCAGGGTTCATGGTTCACGGGAGCAAATAATACCACAAAGTCCGCCTCGGGCTTGTCTCGCCCGACCCTGAACCCTTACCCCTGAACTCTGAACCGGTTGGTGGGCCCACCTGGATTCGAACCAGGGACCGCCCGGTTATGAGCCGGTGGCTCTGACCGCTGAGCTATGGGCCCCGCAGAGTTCACGGTTCATGGTTCGTGGTTCAGGGTTTATCGACAGACTCAGTAGGGGAAAAATCCATCAACCCTGAACCCGGAACGATGAACCCGCCTCAGGATTCCACGTAGCTCCGGAGCTTCCGGCCTCGGGTGGGATGCCGAAGCTTGCGCAACGCCTTGGCCTCGATCTGCCGGATCCGCTCTCGGGTCACGTCGAATTGCTGGCCCACCTCCTCCAGGGTGTGGTCCACGCCATCGCCGATCCCGAAACGGAGGCGCAGCACCTTTCGCTCTCGGTCGGTCAGGGTGTGCAGCACCTCGTCGGTCTGGAGCCCCAGGTTGATCCCGACGACCGCATCGAGAGGGGAGGTCGCCCCCTTGTCCTCGATGAAATCCCCAAGGTGCGAATCCTCTTCTTCCCCGATGGGGGTTTCTAGGGAGATCGGCTCCTGGGCGATCTTGAGGACCTTCCGGACCTTGTCCACGGGGAGATCGATCTTCTGCGCGATCTCTTCCGGGCTCGGCTCCCGACCGTACTCCTGCACCAACTGCCGAGAGGCCCGAATCAATTTATTGATGGTCTCGATCATATGGACCGGGATCCGGATCGTCCGAGCCTGATCCGCAATGGC
>JAKEGQ010000214.1 GCA_022615475.1 Candidatus Methylomirabilota bacterium
CAGGACACCATCACAGAGCGGCCGGGGCCAACACGGCCAGGGGGTGCGTTGCCGATCCCCCGTAGCCCGGAAGCAGGCGTAGTCCTCAACCTGAGGATGGGTTGCAACGAACCGCCGAAAATCGGCCGACCGTCCAGATGCCTCGAGGTAGAACGAGCGCGCGAGCTCCTCGAGCACCTTGCGTTTGACCGCCATCTGTTTGCGATAGTCGACGATGGGTAAGGAGCGCAACGCCTCAAGTTCACCCTTAAGACCGTCTGACGCGAGGAGGGCCTGGGCGGGTAGGCAGTCCTTCAGTTCCGGAATCCGCCTGACGTCAAGATAGAACTCGTTCCAGAACAGGCGGCTGGCCGGGGCATAAGGACTCGGGTCGCAGGGCTCGTCCAAAAATGCTGCGAGGAGTGGCAGGGTCGCCACCACACTCCCCCCCCGACTGGCCACCCACTCCACCAAGGCTTCGAGATCGGCAAAATCGCCGCCCCCCCAACTCAGCTCCGAGTGAAGGGCATACAACGGAAGAAAAACCCCCCAGGCCTTGCTCGTGGACTCGTCATGAGAGGCATATGCCTGCAGGGGGGCTGCGATGATCATGCACTCGAAGAGCCTGCCGTGTGTTTCGACCGCTAATCGATGGTATCCCCAGGGCAGCCGATGAGGCAGGGGAAGCCTCTTGGTCACATAGCGCTCACCCTCCACTTCAACAGCCCCTACTGGCGCCAACCGGGCGGAGTCGATCGTCCACTTCTTGACGTCTCCGGACTCGAGTCCGAGGTGACAGGCGAGGGGGCCTCTCGCCTGATCAGTGGGCAGGCGAAGCTCGAGGGCGGCAGGCCCACCATCCCAGGCCACGGTGACCGGCTCTACCCCGCGCTTCCACAGGCTCTCCCGGCGCTCCCGAAGGGCCGCGGCAGCGTCGTGGAAAGACTCAAGGGGGGCGCCCAGCGCCCTGAGCACCAGCCGAAGGGCCTCCGGTGACGCCGGTCTCCGACGACGGGCGACGTCGTAGTACGCCGTGTGCACCCCGTACAGGCTGGCGAGCGCACGGAGCGGGGCAGCATGCGGGGATGCCGATTGGTTCATCCCTCACCCTCCAGCAACTCGAGGATGCCCTGGATGGGGATCCGCACCCAATCCGGCCGGTTATTCAACTCGTAAGCCAGCTCATACACGGCCTTCTCCAGGACGAAGGCATCCAAGAGCACCTGCAGCTCCCCCCGGTTCCGGGGGATCAGTGGCGTCTGGCCCGCGACGGCGAGGTACGCCTTGAGGAAGACCGCGCAGACCCAGAGGGTCCAGAATCGACCCCACACCTCCAGGCCGGCGATCGCCTCGGGGCGCGGATGGATGAGCCCCGTCGCCGCCTGCTCCACCAGGGCAACCCGGGTCGCATAGCGGAACGAACGGAGCATTCCAGCCACGTCCCTCAGGGGCGAGCGTTTCAACCTGCGCTCGCTCAGGGGTCGGGCCGGCTCCCCTTCGAAGTCGATAATGACGAAATCCTTTCCCGTGTAGAGGACCTGTCCTAGATGATAGTCGCCGTGACAGCGGATGCGCATCGCGGTGATCTTACGGTCGCGGATCTGCCGGAACCGCTTGCGGATCTCCCCATCGAGATCGAGGATCTTCTTCGCATCCGCCTGGAGGCCCTTCGGCATCTCCTTCAGGCGGTGACGGAGGAGTTGGAAGGCCCGGTCGGTCGCACCGAGCATCCCGTGATAGAGGGATTGTCGGTAAAAGTCGCTCATAGGTTCGGGAGCGAAGGCCGCGTCCTCCGATTCTTGAGAGAGGGCCATGTGGAGTTCAGCGGTCCGGCGACCCAAGAGTTCGGCCGATGCCAGGTAGGGGCCGGTGATCTCTCGAAGCACCGCGGGCGGGTCCTGCTCGCAGAGGCTGAGGAGCGGTTCTTTCGGCAGGGTTGCCACTTGCATCTCGGAAGAGGCTAAAGCCCGTTCGAAGTATCCCCCGAGGGCGTCCAGGGTGTACCGCCACGCGTCGCCCTGGTTCGGGATAAAGGCCTCCAGGACCGCGACTGTGGTCGGTTCGCTCCGGCCCCGCCGGTACTCCAGGGCACCCGCCACGGGCGAGACATGGGGGAACGCGGCCCGCTCCGTCAGAAACCGCCCGATCTCCAGGTCGGGGTTGATACCCTGATCGAGACGCCGGAACACTTTCAAAAGCAGTCGGTCGCCGTACACGACCGATGTGTTGCTCTGCTCCGCCTTCATGATCGCCGGTTCGAGTCGGGTCTCGGCCGGCCCCCGTACTCTCCGGAATGCCTGCGTCGGAGACGCTAGCAGCTCCCCGAACGCCCCTTTCAGGTGACGGCGCCGGGCGACGGCCTCCAGGAGCGCCTGACAGAAGTCTTCGTCCCACAACGCGTCGAAGAGGATCCCGTCTTCATGCCGGCCGTCCTTGGTTAACCGGAGACGGGCAATGGCCGCGTGCGGGTCGAGTTCCTGCGCCGCCATTTCCCCCGCCCCATAGGTGAGGGGGAGGGCGTACAGTTCCGGCTCTCCCTCGGTATATCGGATTTCGACCATGGCGAGCACAGCACCCCGGGGTGTTGAGGGGACAACCACGGTGTCGACAACCTTCGCGGTCTTCATCTGGCGGGCCTTGCCGCCGAACCAGCGGCTCGCTTGGAGGTAGGCGGGCAGAATCTCCTCCAGGGCGATCTTCGCTTCCTCTCGAAAGAGCGCCTCCCAGGAGTTGCTCACGGCGAGGATCGGCAGCCTCGTCTCCTCGGGTGTGATCGCTGCAGGCCCCTCGACGCGCAGCCGCTCGAGGGCGAACCAGAAAAAGTTGTGGGGTCCCAGGGTGAAGAAGTACGGCTGCTCCCCGATGCGCGGGAACTCCGTCCGGCCGAACATCTCGACGGGGACCATCCCCTTGAAGGCCGACAGGTCCAGTTCCACGCAGTGGACGAAGCGAGAGAGATTGGCCAGGACCAGGATGCATTCATCCTTGTACCGTCGGAGAAAGGCCAACACCTTGCGATTCTCCGGATGAAGAAATTCCAACGTCCCATGCCCAAAGGCCCCATAGCGCTTCCTCAGGGCAATGAGGCGCTTCATCCACCAGAGCCGGGAGTGCGGATTATTTTGTTGCGCCTCGACATTGACAGCTTCGTAATGGTACTCGGGATCAATGATGATCGGGAGGTAGAGCCGCTGGGGATTCGACCGAGAAAAGCCGGCGTTCCGGTCGGCGCTCCACTGCATGGGCGTGCGCACCCCGTTCCGGTCACCAAGATAGATATTGTCCCCCATCCCGATCTCGTCCCCATAATAGATGACCGGGGTCCCCGGCAGCGAAAAGAGCAGGCCGTTCATGAGCTCAATCCTTCTGTGGTGATTGCCGAGGAGCGGTGCCAGTCGCCGGCGGATGCCCAAGTTGATCCGGGCTTGCGGATCCTGCGCGTAGACCCGGTACATGTAATCCCGGTCCTCATCGGTCACCATCTCCAGCGTGAGCTCGTCGTGGTTCCTGAGGAAGAGTGCCCACTGGCATGGCTCGGGGATGGGGGGCGTTTGGTGGAGGATATCAACGATGGGGAAACGATCCTCCGTGCGAATCGCCATGAAGAGGCGCGGCATCACCGGGAAATGAAAGGCCATATGGCATTCGTCGCCGTCGCCAAAGTACGCCACGGCGTCCTCCGGCCACTGATTCGCCTCGGCCAGCAGCATGCGGTCCTGGAACTTCTCGTCCACGGAGCGGCGGACCTTTTTCAGGAAGGCGTGCGTCTCGGGCAGGTTCTCGCAGCTCGTCCCATCCCGCTCGTAGAGATAGGGCACGGCGTCCAGCCGAAGCCCGTCCACCCCCATCCCCAGCCAGAAATCCAGCACGTGCAGGATGGCGCGCCGGACCGAGGG
>JAKEGQ010000215.1 GCA_022615475.1 Candidatus Methylomirabilota bacterium
GGACCGGTCCCGCGGTTTTCCCTGGAGCGGATCGAGAAGGACCTGGTCCCCCTCGTGAAGGAGGCGGCGAGCAAGCTCTCACAGCGCCTGGGGTACGAAGTAGGCGCCTTGGCCGCCCGATAACGTAGTTACGGAGAGAGGGGAGGTGAGAGAGATCAAATGTAGATAACCGTCCCGCCGTAGCGGTGTTCGTGGAAGCAGAGGCATCACCGTTATTCCAGTAGGAGGAGGAGAGCATGGCAGAAATCAAGAGTTCTGACATCCCTGTGCTGCCGTGGCCTGCGGTACCCCTTCCGACGCCCGATGAGGTCTATAAGGGCATGAGTGAGGCAGCCCGGGAATACCCCAACTGGCTCGAAGCCAATGTTCATTTTCGAGACGTGGGGAAGAAGCCGGAGAAGCTCAGCCGGATTCGGATCCTTGACTGCACCATCAAGAGCATGGGCGGCCACTGGGCCACCTCGCTCTTCGCCGAGCACGGGGCCGAGGTCATCATGGTCGAGCCCCCCGGCGGGGATCCCACCCGGCGCCTGACCCCCTTCAACCGTAAGGACTGGATGTTCAAGGACAACGTCACCGGCGAGGCGATGGGGGCAAACTTCCTCCACGAGTGCCGGAACAAGTTCTCGATGACGTTGAATCTCGAGACGGCCGAGGGCCGCGAGCTCCTGAAAAAGCTCGCCGTCGACGCGGACGTCCTGGTTGAGAACTACCCCCCCGGGCAGTTCGACGCGTGGGGGATCGGCTATCGGCAGCTTTCCGAGATCAACCCCCGCCTGGTTTACGGCTGGATCGGACAGCGGGGGCAGTGGGGACCGTTAAAGGACAGGCCTTGGATGTACGACCCGACGGGGCAGAATGCCTGCGGGTTTACCCATGGCACCGGGGCCCCGATGGCCTTCGGCGGGCGACCCACCCGTTCCGGCATGTGGGTCTGTGATTACGTTGGTGGCACCTGCCTCGCCATGGGGGTCATGACAGCGTTGAATTACCGGGACAGGGTCTCAGGCCGCGGCCAGTTCGTCGAGGCCACCGGCGCGGCCGGGATCATGCGGATCATTGACTATAACTGGGGCTGGCAGGGGATGGACGGCAGCATCCGGCCCCGCTTCGGCAACTGGGACCTGGCCATCAATATCTATGCCGTGAATCCCTGCAAGGATGGCCAGATCATGGTCGGTGGCGGCCACGACCGGCTCTGGTACCGGATCTGGAAGACGGTGGGCAAGGACCGGCCCGAGCTGGAGCAGCACATCGTCGAGGACCCGGCGCTGAAGGTCGTGGTGGACCGGCTCCCCTTCTATGCCCAGGTCGAGACCTATACGACCTTGTCCGAGTGGTTCAAGGACAACTCGCGGCTTGAGGCTGAGACAAAGCTGCAGGCCGAAGAGGTGGCCTCGGGCGGCGTGACCTTTGCCGACGAGGTGGCGGAGTTCCCGCATTTCAAGTACCGGGGGCACGTGATCCAGGTTGACGACCTCATGTACGGCAAGGTCGTCGTGAGCCCGCCCTCCCAGTTGGCCCAGAAGGCTCCGCCACGGATCAAGTGGCTCGGCCGGCCGACCGGGTTCGACAACGAGGAGATCTACCGCAAGTACTTCGGTTTCAAGAAAGACGAGATCGACGCCCTCAAGAAGAAGGGAACCATCTAAACGCCTGAGACGACAAGGAGGTCTGCAGCATGGCTCAAAAGGATCTCAAGGCGATGAGCTTTGAAGAGTACTGTCGCACGGTCTTCGACGCCAAGAAGATCTTCGAAAAACCCGAGGCGTTCAAGGGGTATACCGCCATCTCCACAACCCAGTACATCCTCGGCCCCTCCTGCGCCAACTACTTTGCCGAGCTGGGCATGGAGACCATCAAGATCGAGCTGCCGCGGCGGGGCGAGCCGATGCGGCACACGACCCCCTACAACGAGCCCTTCCTGTATCCCTTGTCCAGGTGGATGCCGGATAAGGGGACGGGCCTCGGGTTCTTTGGCGCGAATCACAACGAGTATTTTCTCGCGGTGGACTTCCACAAGCCCGAAGGGGTCGAGATCGTCCACCGCATCCAGGCCAAGACCGACATTCAGGCTGAGAACTACCGGCCTGGAACGTTCGACCGCTGGGGGATCGGCTACCGCCAGGCCGCCAAGATCAACCCTCGGATGGTCTACATCTGGATGGGGGGCTTTGGCGGCTGGGGGCCGGGACGGGTCAGGGCCTCGTACGACATCCTGGGCCAGGCCCAAGGCGGAACTTTCTCCATCACCGGCATGCCCGGCCCGGGGCAGGGCCACCCCGCCATCGGGCTTCCCTCCAAGCACACCATCTGGCTGGCCGACTACTGGGGAGGCATGATGGGCTGCTTTGCCGGCCTTGCCGCGCTCTGGTGGCGGGATAACATCTCGGGGACCGGAGAGTTCATCGAGTACAGCCAGGTCCACGGCGCGACCCGGATCATCGAGGGGACTATCCCCCTGTTCGCCCGCTACGGGGTCATCGCGCAGCGCTGGGGGAACTGGGATCGGCAGCTGTGCGTCCACGGGATTGTCCAGTGCGGGAAGCCGTCCTACCCCGGATCGAAGATCCCGCTTGAGGCGGAGCCGGGGCAGATCCTGATCTCCGCCCCTGAGGATGGCGAGTTCGCCAAGTTGTGCCAGGTCATTCCGAATCTGAAAGCGCTGGCGAGCAAGTACGCCAAGTACGACGATCGGATTCAACCCAAGGCCCAGAGCGAGATCTACCTCGCTATGGAAGAATGGGCCAAGGACAAGACCAAAGAGGAAGTCTGGCAGATCATGGAGAAGAACGAGATCAACAGCCAGCCGGTGTGGAGCAACAAGGAATGCTCCCAGCAGGAGCACTTCCACCTGCGGGATGAGCTGCACTGGCTGGATGACCCGTACTTCGGCGACGTGTTGAGCCAGGGGCTGCCGTACCATCTCTCGGACACCCCTGCGCGACACCGCTGGGTCTTCAAGCCGGTCGGGGCCGATAACGAGTACATCCTCCAGAAGTACTGCGGCTACGGCTTGGACCAGATCCGGGAGCTGGAGAAGAACGATATTATCTAAAGGTCAGCGCTGGGTGAGGGGACCGCGAAGGGCGGTCCCCCCTGGGCTGACGAGGAGGTATCTGCATGGCAGACTTCAAACACTGCTCGCTGCTCTTGGAGTGTGGCAAGTGCCAGATCGTCAACTACTTGGACCCGTTCACCTTCTGGTTCTTTGACGGGAAGGTGAAGTGCGCCGGGTGCGGGGCGATCTGGAAGCTCAAGATCGACAACGGGGTGCGGGTCTCGGGTCCAACCGAGGACAAGCCACCCCACGACAAGCTCCCCGGTTTTGCCCAGTCCAAGGATTACAAGACCAAGATCACCGACACGACCAAGGTGAACCCGCCGGTTATGGCCCGGGCCGACTTCGTCGGCAAGCCGATCCCCATCACCAAGAGCATCCGGGGCAAGCCGGTGAGTGGTGCGCCGCTCAAGGCCGAAGACCTGGTGGGGAGCCGGCCGCGCTTTATCATGGAGGGGAAACATAAGTCGTAGGAGCGATTAGGTGCCCAAGCCAAATCCAAAGGGACGGGGGGGAAAGGGACGGCGCACCTCTCGGGCGGGAAAGAAGGCGGCGAAGGGTCGCAGGCCCAAGGCGAAAGCGATCAAGCCGGCTGCTCCGAAGGGCAGGCCGGTAGCCGCCAAGAAGAAGGTGCGAACGCCCGCAAGGCCAGCCCAGAGGGCGGCCAAGCCCGCGGGCCCTGCGCCCCGCAGGGAGGTCGCAGCCCCTAGACCGGCCCCGCCCCTCGAGAGGAAGGAGGCAACGAAGATGGCAGGACAGAATTGCCCGATCCACAACAGCCCTGACTGCTACAAGCCGGCGCTCGACGCCTACATCCAGAAGGCGTACGACGGCTACTGCACCAAGATCGACTGGCCCTACTGGAGGATCATCCCCAAGGGATGGAAGCCGGGCAAGTAGCGTATATCCTTGGGGCGATCCAGGAAGGTGAAGAGAGGCCACGGCTGTGATGAGCAGCCGTGGCCTGTTTTTCTCGGGAGATGACCTTGACCGGCAGGAAGAGAGCATGGTAGGGTACGGGTCTGCCACCTGAAAAGATGGATTCCTAGCGAGCGTGCTTTTGTTCTGGGCAATACACTGGAACGGAACAAGCCGTTGTTGATCCGGGCGTTGACAAGAAGGGGGAATAAACTATGAAGGTCGAATTGTATTACAGCAGCAAGCACGAGCCGGCGAAACAGTACGCGTGTGACAACAAGAAGGCCGTGGATCTTGCGAATCAACTGAAGGCGAAGGGGGTCAACATCAAGATCCAGGACTGCGGGGAGCAGCCGGCCGCCTTCATGACCTACAATGCCGCCGTGACCGGACCCAGCGCGGCCAAGCGCGCGGTCTTTGGGACGAAGGGCGCGCTTGAAGAGGAATTCGGAAAGGCGGTTCCAGCTCTCCTCGTCTTTGACAAGGAGGGCGATCGGTATCCCAGCGAGGTGTATCCCCGGATGGATAAGGAAGAGAACAAATTGATCGGCGTGGAGGAGGCCCTGCAGAAACTGCTGAGCAAGGCCTAGAGGAGGAGGCGCCATGGGAAAGATCCCGGAAGGATATCTCCCCCCGAGGGAGCTCTGGCCAACCCGGGCGTACGAGCTCCCGGAGTATAAGTCCTACCCGCAGAAATTCAACAGCACCGAAGAGCTCATCGATAAACAGGTGGCGGGTGGGAAGGGGGATCGGCCGGCCATCCTCTTTGAGGATCGCAAGATCCCGTACAAGGCCCTCCTGGGCATGGTCAACAAGCTCGGGAGCAGCCTGAAGACGTTGGGCATCGAGGAGGCGGACCGGGTGGCCCTGCGCGCCCCCAATATCCCCCCCGCCCTAGTGGCGAACTTCGCCGTCTTGAAGATCGGGGGCGTCTTCCTGCCGACCTCCGGGCTCTTCTCGCGGTCCGAGATCGCCCACGTCTTTAACAATGCCGAGGTCAAGGCGGTGGTGGTCGCGTCGGCCCTGCTTGAGGAGCTGGAGAAGGCCAGGCCCGATCTCAAGACGCTCAAGCATATCATCGTGATCGGCGGCACCCCCGAAGAGCAGGCCACGTTCAAGCAGAAGGGGTATCTTCTCTACCAGGAGCTCGTGGACGGCGGGAAGCCGGAGTGTGATCCGGTCCGCCGCGATCGGATGGATGTCTCGGTGCTCCTCTACACCTCCGGCACCACGGGCCTCCCCAAGGGGACGGCCCATTTCCTTGAGGAGGCGCTCATCGTTCCCGACGGCTTCGGCAAGTACTGTTGGGGCATCACAGAGAATGACGTCATCCTGAGCGCAGCCCCCATCGCTATGGCGGCGGGCTACTCCGCCGTGGCGACGATCCCGTACCGCTTCGGGGCCGGCGTCTCCATCTTCCCCCGGTTTACACCGGAGGGGATGTTCGAGCAGATCCAAAAGCATAAGGCGACCATCCTCTCGGCCCTGCCCACCGCCTATCGCAAGATGCTCCAGATTCCCGATGCCGAGAAGAAATACGACCTGAGTTCCCTCCGGGTCTGTACCGGCGGGGGAGAATCGCTCACGGCCAAGACCTACCACGACTGGAAGGCCAAATTCGGCCAGGAGATCTTTGAAGGGCTTGGGACCACCGAGATGATGTTCGTCTTCATCTCGTCGGCGGCCACCAAGAAGGTGAAGCCCGGCTCCATCGGTCCCGCCATCCCTGGATACGAGGTCAGGGTGGTCAATGAGGAGGGGAAAGATTGTAAGCCCGGAGAGACCGGACAGCTTATTGCGCGGGGACCTACGGGAACCATGTACTGGCGGGATCCCGAGAAGCAACGCTCGGTCGTCAAGGAAGGGTGGTGCCGGGCCGGCGACATGGTCACTATGGACGAAGATGGGTACATCTGGTTCCTCTCGCGCGAGGATGACCTGATCAAGTCCTCGGGCTACCGGATCGGCCCGGAGGAGATCGAGGATGTCCTGGTCACACACGCCGCAGTCGCGGACGCAGGCGTGGTGGGGGTCTCAGACCCGGTGATGGGCCAGAAGACCAAGGCCTTTGTCCAGCTCAAAGCGGGTCAGCAGGGCTCGGACGCACTGAAGCAGGAGTTGGTCGAGTTCTGCAAGGGCAAGGTCGCGGTCTACAAGCTGCCACGTGAGGTCGAGTTCATCGACAAGATGCCCCGCGCCCCCGGGCCCGGTGGTCCGGGGACCGGGAA
>JAKEGQ010000029.1 GCA_022615475.1 Candidatus Methylomirabilota bacterium
CCCGCCTTTAGCGTAGCATCCTGGTCATCTTGCAATGGTTCAAAGATTTTTTTCACTTCATCGGTGACGGTTGCGCCGCATACGGCACAGAATCGTTGTAAGGCCTTATAGTCCGTAATAGGCAGGATTCCCGGGATCACCCGCACCTGAACACCAATCTTGCGTAACCTCTCGATGTACCCGAAATAATCCCTGTTATCAAAAAACAACTGCGTAATGACGAAATCAGCTCCGGCGTCAATCTTCAATTTGAGAAATTCTGCATCCTTGTCCCTGTCCGGACACAGGAGATGTCCTTCGGGGAATCCGGCCACCGCAATTCCGAAATACTCACCGTGCTTCGCACGGATAAACGCCGCGAGTTCACTGCTGTATTTGAAATTGTCCTCGGTCGGTTGCCAGTCCGGGTGATCCTTGGGGGGATCACCACGAAGGGCCAGAATATTTCTGATGCCTCGGGACTTAATGTCTTCCACGATCGCCCTGATATCATCTTTCGTATTGAGAACACAGGTGAGATGCGCCATGCCGATGACGTGATGGTGTTCTTCGATGTGTTGGACGACGTCAAAGGTCTTCTCCCGATTCCCCCCACCGGCACCATACGTACACGAGATGTAATCGGGTTTCAGCTCGCAGAGCTGTGCAATGGTCTTCAGGAGATTTTCAAACCCTTTGTCAGTCTTCGGCGGAAAGAGTTCAAACGAATATGTCTTCGCATGTTGGAGAAATAGATCACGTATCCTTTTCATGGAGAGTGAGAGGCACTCCCTTTGTCGAGCCCCGGCAGCGGCGAAATGGGGCCCATCTTAGTGGATGCAATGGCGTCAATCAAGGAAAACCTAGTCTCGATCCCGGTGCAGCGGGCCGTCGCGGAGAGCGGCCGCGACGGGTTTCGGAGGCTGATGGCTCGGCATGCCGGGGGCCAGCTCGCCCGGTGCTTCCCCCCGCTGACGCTTGCCCCTGCGCAGCGCGACGAGGGCTGACTCGGCGTCGACCCAGAGGGAGAAGACCGTGGGGACCAGGACGAGGGTGAACAGTGTTGAGATCACCATGCCCCCGAGCTGCACGGCACCCATCCCCCGGTACAGCTCCGAGCCCGGGCCACTCGAAAGGATCAGCGGAAGAAAGCCGAAGAGACTGCTCGCGGTCATGAAAATCGGGCGCAGGCGATTCCGGGCACTCTCGATAATGGCATCCTGGGGGGCCATCCCCTCCCGCATGTGGTTGAGGGCCTGCTCTACCAGGAGGATTGCCGCGTTCACCACGACGCCGGCCATGATGATGAAGCCTAGCATGGCGAGGATGTCCATCTTCACCGTCGGCTCGATGATGTGCATGATCCGGAGACCCAACACCCCGCCGATCATCGCCGGCGGGATACTGAAGATGATAATGAAGGGATAGGTGAAGGACTCGTACAGGGAGGACATGACCAAGTAGGTGATGACCAGCGCCAGCAGGAACGACCATTTGAGCGAGTCCCAGGTCTGGTCCAGGTCGCGGGCCTGCCCGGTGACGTTGATGCTGTAGCCAGGAGGAAGGGTGCGGCGAACCGCGGTCAGCACCCGGCTGTTGATGGTCTCGATGGCGGTTTGCAAAGGCACCTCATCCTTGATGTTCACCGTCAGCTTGATGGCGCGATCGCGGTCGAGGTGCTCGATCTTGGTGGGACCCTGCGCCTCGCTGACCTGGGCGATATCCGTCAGGCGAAGCGGTCCGCCCCTTGGCGGATAGAAAATGACATTGTCCAGCCCCTGGGTCCGCATGTCCCCGCGGGCCGTTCCGATCAGGGTCAGGTCCCGCTCCCGCCCCTGCTCCCTGAATCTCCCCGCCAAGGTCCCCGCGATCAGCGTTTCCACCGCGTAGCCCACCTCAGCCGCCGCGAGGCCCAGATCCGCCGCCTTCTTCCGATCCACGGTGACCTGCAATTCCGGGCTGCCCCACTCGAAGCTCGTGTCCAGGAAATTGACGCCCGGCAGGGGGCGGACCTGCTGCTCGATGACGGCCGCGACCTCCCGCACTTCGTCGAGGCCGCGGCCCTTCACATCGATCTCGATATTGGTCCCGCCCACCAGTTGCCGGAATCGCCGGAACAGCGGCGATTGGGTCACGAAGACGGCGCGCACTCCGGGGATCCCACCGGACACTCGCCGAAGTTCGTGGACCATGCGCTGCATCCCTTGGATATCCGAGTACTCCTGCTTCACGATGACCCCGAGGAGGGGGCTCTCGGTACGGACCACCGCAAAGAGGCGTTCGATCTCGGGCCTCTGCATGTACCGCTGCTCAAGCTCGCCGATGATGCGATCGATCTGGTCCATGTTGAAGCCGGGCGGGACCTTCACGATGGAGAGGATCAGGTTCCGGTTTCCCTTCGGCAGGTAGTCGATGGGGGGCATCAAGAGGAGCCCGAGGCCGAGGGAGCCGAGCGTCATCCCGCCGGCGACGAGGAGGCGGCGCCTCACCCCCTGGCGCAGCCAGAAGAGGCAGCGAACGAGGCCGGCGCTGAACGCCTCGCCCAGCCAGTTCAGCTGCACCTTATCCAGGATCCGATTGAGGCGAGGATACCGCGAGACGTCCGTGCCCACCTTCAGGACCCGTGAGGCCATCATGGGGACGATGGTGAGGGCCACGGCCAGAGACAGGGCGGTGGAGATCGACGTGGCGATGGCGATGTCGCGGAAGAGCTGCCCTGCCTCCTCCTTCACGAAGATGATGGGGAGAAAGACCGCCAGGTTGGTCAGCGTGGAGGCCAGGATGGCCCCCCAGACCTCGGTCGCCCCGTCCAGGGCCGCCTGGACGTGCGACTTCCCCATCTCCCGATGGCGGAAGATGTTCTCCAACACCACGATCGAATTGTCCACCACGTTGCCGACGGCGAAGGCGAGTCCGGCGAGCATCACGATGTTCAAGGACCGGCCCAGGGCATCCAGGGCGATGAAGGTTGCGATTACTGAGACCGGGATCGACAGGGCGATGACGAGGATGCTGCTCACGCTGCGCAGGAAGAAGAGCAACACCCCCACGGTGATCAGCGAGGCCTCAAAGACGTTATCGGTCACGAGACTCAAGGCATCGTAGATGTAGTCGGTCTCATCATAGACCTGCCGGAACCGGATTCCCTTGTCGGCATACACACTGTTCAGGTGCGCCAGCTCCTGCTTGATCCCCTTCATCACCTCGACGGTGTTGGCCCCGGTCCGCCGGAGCACGCCGAAGCCCAGGGTCGGGACGCCCGAGGCGCGGATGTCCCGCTCTCGCTCCTTCAGGCCGAACCGCGCGGTCGCGATGTCGCGGACATAGACCGGCCTCCCGTTCTGGGTGGCGACGACCACCTCCTCGATCTGCCGAAGATCCGTGAACTGACCGACCGTGCGGACGAGGTAGCGTTTTTTCCCCTCGTCGATGTTGCCCCCTTTGGTGTTCCGGTTTTCCCGCAGCAAGGCCTCGCGGACCTGGGCGATCGTGATCCCTCGCGCGGACATCGCCTGATAGTCCAGGACAACGTGCACCTCGCGTTCTTCCCCGCCGAACATCAAGACCGACCCCACCCCTTCGATCCGTTCCAGGCGCGGTTTGATGGCGTCCTCGGCCTCGAGCCGCACCTCGTTGATATCCCGCTTGGTCTGTACGATGATCCAGGCGATCGGGGTCTCCTCATCCGAGCTGACCGCACGGATGACGGGCCGCTCCGCATCCAGGGGGACCTCCTGCACCAGGTCCAGCTTCTCGGCCACCTCGAGGCGCGCCACGTCCTTGTTCACGCCCCAGTCGAAGCGGAGGGTGATCACGCCGCGGCCTTCGGACGAGGTCGAGACCATCTCCCGAAGGTTTTGCACCGAGGTGAGCTTCTCCTCCTGTCGGTCCACGATCTCGTGCTCGACCTCTTGGGGCGCGGCGCCCCGGTAGTCCGTCTCCACCGAGATCTCGGGACGCTCCACCGTCGGGGTCATCTGCAGGGGAAGGCGGAAGAGCGAGATCACCCCGAAGAGGAGGGCGAGCAACACGCCGACGATGACCGTGACGGGATATCGGATGCAGAAATCGACCAGCTTCACGGCGGGCTCCTCAGTTGCGCAGACGCTCCTTCACCACGACGGCCGCCTGATCCAGCAGCGACTCATTGCCGGTGACGACAACGCTGTCACCCGACTTCAGGCTCCCTTCGACCACCTCAGTGAACCCTTCGTATGGCCGCCCCGCCTTGACGGGGAGCATGCGGACCTTTCCATCCTGGACCACAAAGACCACCTGGTCCCGCCCCCGGACGACCACGGCGTCTTTCGGGATAAAGAGACCCTGCCGCGGCTCCCCATGTCGGACCGCGACGCGGGCGAACATCCCCGCCTTCAAGAGGCGATCGGGGAGGTTATCGACCTTGATCCGGACGGGAAAATTCCGACTCGTCACGTCGGCCTGGGGGACGATGTGGGTGACCCGACCCCGGAAGACCCGACCGGGATACGTATCAACCGTGAGGGTCGCCTCATTTCCGTGCCGGACCTTGCCGATGTCCCGCTCGTTGACGGGGATCACGGCGTAGACGATGTCGATGTCCACCAGGTCCGCGACCTTCCCCCCTTCCTCGATCCACTGACCGACCTCGGCATGCTTCTTCACCAGGTAGCCGCTGAAGGGGGCGACGACGGTCGTCCTCCGGAGTTGGTCCGCGACCCTGCGCAAGGCCTCCTCCGCCGATTCCTTCTGTGCCTTGGCCGCCCGCGCGGCCGCACCGACGCGATCGAGCTCCGCCGCGCTGATGGCGCCTTCGGTAAAGAGGGCCTGGAAGCGCTGATGATCCTGCTCCGCCCGTACGAAGAGCGCTCGCTTCTCGTCCAGGTTCGCCTGCGCCTCTTTGACCCCGATCTCCAGGTCACTGCGGCGCAGGCGGGCGAGGACCTGACCCTTTGCCAGATGCTCCCCTTCCCGGAGATCGAACCGGGCGACGGCACCGGCCACCTCAGCGCTGACCGTCGTGGTGAGGTTTGCCTCCACGGTCCCCACCGCCTGGATCTCCTGTTCGACGGCCCGTTCGACCACCGGCGCCACTTCCACGGGAACGGCAGGCGGCCCCTGAGCGCCGGCCGGCGGCTTCTGCGCATGGACCGGCGCCTGGCTCGCCACCAGCATCAGCCCCAGCACCGCTGCTGCTTGCGTGCGCCAGCCGGTCACGTCC
>JAKEGQ010000216.1 GCA_022615475.1 Candidatus Methylomirabilota bacterium
ACCATTGGGGCGAGCGCTGCCGCATGGGGTAAAGCGATGCTGTTGATCTCGTCGCTTTGCCGGTAGATGCGCTGCTCCCTGCGCGTCAGACGACTGTAATACGCAAAAGGCATCGGACTCCGTACGGCGTGGATCAAACGAGAGAATCCAGCCCAGCCTACCACATTGACGACCTCAGGGCACACCAAAGCACTACTCGACGATCAGCTTGCCCCGGAGCATCCCCATCTGGCAGGCGAACTCGTACTCACCCGGCTGCTTCGGGAGGAACTCCACGGGGACGGTCTCGCCCTCGGGCAATTTGGCACTCTTGTTGAAGTCCGGCAGAAGCACCATCTCAGAGCACGAGGCCGATTCCTGCCTGATGAAGTTCAGACGGACCGGCTTACCGGCCTCCACCACGATCACGTCCGGGGTGTAGCCCCCTTTCACGAGGACCATCTGCTCCTGGTATCCGCCGCTGGTCAGGGGGGCCCTGACCCCCTTGGTCTTCTTCAGCCAGAAGAACCAGACGATGAACCCGATCAGGGCCAAGCCGACGACATCGATCACTATCCTATCTAACGTCATGGAGGGGTCTCCTCACGGTTTCCACCGCTTGAGCCGGTTGGCGTTTGTGATCACGGTGACTGAGCTGAACGACATGGCGAGGGCGGCCAGCAGCGGTGAGAGCAGGATCCCGAAGAAGGGATACAAGACCCCTAATGCGATCGGCAGGCCGAAGACATTGTAGATGAAGGCCCCGAAAAGGTTCTGGTAGACATTCCGCATGGTTGCCCGGCTGATGTGGATCGCCGTCACCACACCCTTGAGGCTCCCCCTAATCAACGTGACGTCCGAGGCGGCGATGGCCACGTCGGTCCCGGTGCCGATGGCAAATCCGACGTCTGCCTGGGCGAGGGCAGGGGCGTCATTGATCCCGTCGCCGACCATTGCCACCCTCTTCCCTTCCAGTTGCAGCTTCTGGACGTTAAAGGCCTTATCCTGAGGCAGGACCTCCGCAAGAACTCGCTCGATCCCGACCTGCCGGGCGATGGCCTTTGCCGTTCGTTCGTTGTCGCCGGTGATCATGACGACCTCGACCCCCATGTCCTTCAAGGACCGGATGGCCTCCTTGGAATCCTCCTTCACGGTGTCGGCCACCGCCACGATGCCGGCCGGCCGGCCATCCACGGCCACGTACATGGGTGTCTTGCCGTCATCAGCGAGCCCGGCGGCCTTCGCCTCGAGGCCGTCGAGCGGGATCTTCCGGTCGCGCATCAGTTTGAGATTGCCGAGGAGCAACGTGCGACCCTCAATCCGAGCCACGATCCCATGCCCAGGAATGGCGTCAAAGGTCTCGGCATCTGGGAGCGAATGACCGCGAGCCTTGGCGCCCTCGACGATGGCAGCGGCCAACGGGTGCTCCGAAGACTTCTCGACCCCCCCCGCGAGGCGTAGCACCTCCTCCTCTCGAAAGCCCCCCGTCACGACCGCATCAGTGAGCACGGGCTTGCCGTGTGTGATGGTGCCCGTCTTGTCCAGGATGATCGTCTGAAGCTGCTGAGCTGTTTGCAGCGCGTCCCCGCCCCGGATCAGGATCCCGTTCAGCGCCCCGAGTCCAACACCCGTCGTCAGCGACATGGGCGTGGCCATCCCAAGAGCGCAGGGGCAGGCGATGATGAGCGTCGTCACGGCCACGATCAGTGCGAAGACGATCCGGGGCTCTGGGCCGAAGGTATACCAGATCATGAATCCCAGGATCGCCAGGATGGTCACGCCGGGGGTGAAGTAGCCGGACACAACGTCCACGACTCGCTGAATCGGCACCTTGGAACCCTGCGCGTCCTGGACCATGCGGATGATATTGGCGAGCGCCGTATCCTTACCCACCTTCATAGCCCGGAACTTGAAGGCCCCCGTCTTGTTGATCGTGGCTCCAATGACCTCGTCCCCGACCTTCTTCTCGACCGGGAGAGATTCCCCGGTGACCATAGATTCATCTACGGCAGAGGAACCCTCGATCAGCTCGCCGTCTACCGGGATCTTTTCTCCCGGTCGCACGACCACGACGTCGCCGACCAAGACCTCCTCGACGGGGATGTCGCGCTCCGTTCCCTCCCGGATGACCCGCGCGGTCTTGGCTTGCAGGCCGATAAGTTTCTTGATGGCCTCCGAGGTTCGCCCCTTCGCCCTGAGCTCCATGGCGAGGCCGAGGACCACAAGCGCCGTCACCACGACCGTCACGTCGTAGTAGACTTCGACGAACTCTGACGACGGGAGAATATGGGGGAACAGGAGCACGACGGTTGAGTAAATCCACGCCACCCCCGTGCCCAATGCGATCAGGGTGTGCATGTTGGCCGAGCGATGTTTCAATGCCTGCCAGGCGCCGATAAAGAACTGGTTGCCGCTGTAGGCCAGGACGGCCAGAGCGGCCACGCCCATCCCTGCCCAGACGTTCCAGAGCTGCGGGCTCTCACGTGGAAACCAGTCGCGGAGGACCGGGAAGATCCACGGATAGCTCATGATCATCGTGAAGACCCCGACGGCCGCCCCGAACCACCACTTCCGCATGAGGGACCGGTACTCCCGCTCCCGCGCGAGTGCTTCTTTGTCGGCCGCATCGGGACTGGCGGGCGCCGGAGCTTCCACGACTTTGTAGCCGGCCGAGCCAACAGCCGCCTTGATGGCGGGAACGTCAGCAACGCTCGGCAGGTACTCAACCACCGCCTCTTCGGTGCCGACGTTGACGCTGGCGTTTAGGACACCGGGCGTGTCGCGCAAAGCGGACTCAATCGTGGTCACGCACGAGGCGCAGGTGATGCCTTCGATGCCGAACCGGGCCTTCGCCCCCTCGGTCCGGTAGCCGGCATCTCGAATGGCCCGCTCCAGCGCCGGGAGACTCACTTGGTCGGGGTCATAGTCCACAAAGGCCCGCGCGCTGGCGAGGTTCACCGTCGCCTTCCTCACCCCCGGGACTCCCCGTAATGCCTTCTCAACCGCCTGCACACACTTGGCGCAGGTGAGGCCGAACACCGGCAACTCCACCCGCTTGGGTCCGGCCACACTCTCGCGCACGCCCGTGGTCGCCGAAGGGACATGCCGCCCATGTCGTGCTGGACTCTCCCCAACGTATTTCGTCGGCTCCGCAGCGAAGGCGGCTTCACACTTTGGCGAACAGAAGTAGAAAGTCTGCCCTCCGTGCTCGCGCCTGGCGTAGGCCTTCCCCTCTTCGATCTCCATTCCACACACCGGATCTTTGACCATGCTAACGCTCCTTATCGAGCTCTCCGAGCGTCCCAGTCCGTCCACCGGCGATTACCACGATATCACACGACCGGATGTTCGTAATCTCCCGCCCCATGAGGCCGCTGCCCGTGTAGATCAGGACATCGAAGCCCTCGACCGGGGAGGCGTACTTACCACAGTGCTCGTCGAGGGAGAGGCCCGGCGAGATCCCGACGACGAGCCCGCCCTTGGCCTTCGCGCCGCGGACCGCTTCGTAGGGGAGGCCGGGGCAGCCGCCTGTGATGAGGATGGCGTCACGCTCCGCAATTGCCTCGCCGAGCCGATACGCCTTCCGGAGCACCTCCTCGCTTAGGTTCCCGCCGCTCGATCCCATGACACTGATGGTGAGCTTCAAGCAGTCCTCCCCGCTGACAGCAGCCGGAATCCCACAGCGCCAAAGTCATCCTGCTGCGTGCAGGCGGGCCCAGGCTAATTATGGCTAGTGCTGGCGTCAGGCGGTCTTGCTCACCACAATCTTGTCCCCACGCACATTCACGACGTAGGGTTCGAGCGGGCGCGGAGGCGGACCGGCGATGTTGATGCCGTTGAGGTCATAGTGCCCGTTGTGGCACGCACACCAGATGTGAATGAGGTCGGGTCGATACTGCACGGTGCAGGCCAGGTGCGTGCAGACGGCAGAGAAGGCCCGGAGCTCGCCCCCGGGAGTCCGGATGAGGATCGCCGGCCGATTCCCGAACTTGAAGATCTGCCCCGAGTTCGGCTTCACGTCCGCAGGCTTGATCGGCGGCGTGACTGTGGCTGCGGTGGATTCCTCAACCTTCGGCGGAATCAGATACCGGGCCACCGGATAAAACAC